>CAYXYO010000086.1:0-11348 GCA_964469365.1 uncultured Desulfobacterales bacterium
TACCATCATCCACAAATTCCCTGACAGCCTGGTTGCAATGCAGGACAACACCGGCCCCGGCAAGGGTCTTCATGACAAGAGAGGCGATATCTTCATCAAGGAGCGCCTTCAGGACATGGGGCAGCATCTCCACTATGTGCACTTCAAAACCGGCCTTGAGCAGGGGTTCAACGCACTCCATGCCTATCAGCCCGCCTCCCACAATCACAGCCTTTTTTCCTGCCCCGTCTCCAATGGCCTCCTTGATTGCCCTGGCATCTTCCATGGTCTTGAGACAATGGATGCCGGCAAGGTCAATGCCGGGCAGGGGCGGCCTGACAGGGCTGCTTCCCGTGGCAAGAACAAGTTTGTCATAGTCAAGCTCCTCCTCGGAACCGGAAGCCACATCCCTGACCGTTACCTTATGCGCCTTTCTGTCTATCTTCACAGCCTCGGTGCCGGTCCTGACCTCAATGCCCTTGACCGCTTTGAAAAAGCCCGCGTTTCTGGCAACGCCCACAGGCGTCTCGGTCAGGGCCTCGACCTTCTCCACTTCGCCCTCAAGATAAAAGGGCAGGCCGCAGGCCCCGTAGGAAATTTCATGCCCCCGCTCAACCAGGACTATATCAAGCTCCGGGTTGATGCGCTTTGCCCTGGCAGCAGCCTTCGGGCCGCAAGCCACTCCGCCTATTACCACGATTTTCTTAGCCATTCCGGTCACCTCTGAATTATGTTCAGGATTAAACACCGTTGCATATAACTATGCGTATTCCATTGGAAACAGTAATTTCAGAAAAACATATAACAGTTCATGGCGTGACGCAAGTTTTTTGTCCTGCGCCTGAAATATACTTGACACAGGCTCAAAAAGAATTATTGTGAACCTGTAATCGCAGGACCTTGCGTTATCGCCTGAACTGTTTAATTTTTTTAAAAAAACAGAAACCGCGACATTGTCGCAGGCCGTAAGGCGTCTCCGGGCGGACAGAAAAAAAGACGCAGCCTGAAATAATTCCGCACAGACATTAAGGAGTGAAAAAATGAAGTTTGCAGTCAGTTCAACAGGAAAAACCCTGGACGCCGATGTGGATCCGAGATTCGGACGGGCGCCCTTTTTTGTGATAGTGGACTCCGGCACGGGAGAGGTTGTCTCCGTGCTGGACAACAGCACAGCCATAAACGCGGCCCATGGCGCCGGAATAAACGCGGCGGCCATGGTGGCGGACGCCGGCGTGGACGCTGTCATCACCGGAAGGGTGGGGCCAAAGGCGTTGGCAGTGCTGGAAAAGGCCGGCGTGAAGATTATTTCCGACGCATCAGGCACAGTGGCGGCAGCCGTAAGGGCTAACCTGGCCCCTTCCGAAGGGCCGGAACAGGCAACGGTTTCAGCAGGGAGTTCCCCCGCGGGCCGGCAGGGGGGCTGCCGACGCGGTAACAATACTCCCGGCGCTGGCGGAAACCGTGGACAGGGCGGCGGCTGCGGTTGCGGCAGGGGCCGGGGAAGACAGGGTGCATAGATGAAGATAGCCGTAGCAAGCGGCAAGGGCGGGACAGGCAAGACAACCGTGGCCACAAGTCTCGCCCTGTCAGCCGCGGGGCTGAATCCGCTCTTTCTTGACTGCGATGTGGAGGCCCCAAACAGCCACATCTTTTTGAAGCCGGAGATAACATCAGGCCATGACATAACCCTGCGCGTGCCGGTGATAAAAGAGGAGCAATGCACTTTCTGCGGAAAGTGCAGGGAGATTTGCAGGTTCAACGCCATTACCATCTTTGGAAACACCATCATGGCATTTACTGACATGTGCCATGCGTGCGGAGGCTGTTTTCTTGTCTGTCAGGACAACGCCATAGAAGAAGAACGCAGGCTTGTGGGAACCGTAAACAGGGGAGCCGCAGGCCATGAAGGGGATATCCCCTTTGTCTCCGGAACGCTACGGGTTGGCGAGGCCATGGCAGTGCCTCTGATAGAGGCGGTCAAAAGAGAGGCAGGGGGCCATGAAGGATTGGTCATACTTGACGCGCCGCCAGGCACATCGTGTCCTGTGGTCGCCACTGTCAGGGACGCCGACTTCTGTCTGCTGGTCACGGAACCCACGCCTTTTGGTCTTCATGACCTGAAAATCGCTGTTGCGGTGATGCGCAGGCTCGACAGGGAGTTCGGTGTTGTAATAAACAGGGCCGACCTTGGAAACGATGAAATGGAAAGATGGTGTGAGGCCCAGGGGGTAAGGGTGTTGCTGAAAATCCCCTTTTCACGCGAAATAGCCAGAAATTACGCTGAAGGCATCCCACTTGTCAAACACGACACGGAGATGAAAAGGGCGTTTTCAGATCTGCTGGTCAACATAACTGAAATGCGCGGAGGTGAGGCATGAAGGAGATTCTCGTCCTGAGCGGCAAGGGGGGAACAGGCAAGACCACTGTTGCCGCCTCCCTGGCATGTATAGTCCCTGACAGCGTCATGGCAGACTGCGATGTTGACGCCTCTGACCTGCACCTTCTTCTTGAGCCGGAAATAGTGGAAGAACACAGGTTTGTTTCCGGGGTAAAGGCAAGGGTCCTGCCTGAAAAATGCACGGGATGCGGCACATGTGTGGAGCTGTGCGCCTTCAATGCCATGAGCCTTTCCGGAGAAGGACACGCGGAAGCCGGAGAGTTTTCCTGCGAAGGATGCGGGGTCTGCGCATGGTTCTGTCCTGAAGAGGCGATACTCCTTGAAGACAACCGGTGCGGCAGGTGGTTCAGGTCGGAAACGCCATATGGCCCCATGATACACGCGGCACTTGATCCCGGAGAGGAGAATTCAGGCAGGCTTGTGGCCCTGGTAAAGCGGGAAACCAGCGAACTTGCCAAAAAACTCGAAAAAAAATGGGTTGTGGTGGACGGTCCACCTGGTATAGGATGTCCTGTTATTGCGTCAATGTCAGGCAGTGATATAATACTTGCCGTTACGGAGCCCACGGCATCGGGCCTGCATGACCTGAAACGGGTACGTGAACTTGCCATCCATTTCAAGGTGCCCTTGACGGTATGCATCAACAAGTGGGATCTCAACATGGCGAAAACAGAAGAGATCACTTCATGGTGTGCTGAAAAAGGCCTGGACGTGGCAGGAAAAATCACCTTTTCAGAAGAGGTGGTCAGGGCTGTAATGGCAGGGAAACCCGTTGTCAACACAGAGTGCCTGGCTTCCGAAGAGATAAGGGCCATTTGGAAAAATATTGAAAATTCGTTTGCCTGAAGATGAAAGCCTGTGTTTTTAATGACACGGTTGTCTTCCTGACAGGCAGGCTTCAAAAGGAGGTTCTCGGTTAATGAGCGACAGTAAGGAAAAACCGGCCAATCCCGTGCTTGACCAGCAGGATGAGGCCATCAAAAACAAACTTGCCAAGATTGAAAAGAAGATAATGGTAATGAGCGGCAAGGGGGGCGTGGGCAAAAGCACTGTTTCCATAAACCTTGCCATAGGCCTCTCATTGCAGAATTTTTACGTTGGCCTTCTTGATGTTGACCTGCACGGCCCCAATGTTCCCAAGATGCTGGGGGTTGAGCGTGGAGAGCTTCAGAAAAGGCCTGACGGCACAGTCGGCCCGGTATATTACTCTCCCAACCTCAAGTTCATGTCAGTGGAACCGCTTCTGCCTGAAAAGGATTCAGCAGTGATGTGGCGCGGGCCGCTGAAGATGTCTGCCATCAGGCAGTTTGTTTATGACATAGAGTGGGGAGAGCTGGACTATCTGGTAATTGACGCTCCGCCAGGTACTGGCGATGAACAGATGACCGTCGCCCAGATGATTCCAGACGCCTACGCGGTGGTGGTGACCACACCACAGGAAGTGTCGCTTCTCGATGTAAAGAAGTCGCTGAGTTTCTGCAAGCAGGTGGGAATGCCTGTGCTCGGCATTGTGGAGAACATGAGCGGCATGCTCTGTCCCCATTGCGGCAAGGCCATTGATGTGTTCAAACGGGGAGGCGGCCAGAAGATGGCGGAAGAGACAGGCTACCCCTTTCTTGGGCGGATTCCCGTGGACCCGAGGATTGTCACCACAGGCGACGCTGGCAAACCGGTAATAGCCGCATACCCTAACAGTCAGACCGCCGAGGCATTCAGCCGGGTTGTTCAGAATGTAATCAACTCCACCCAGATTGTGGCCGCGGAAAAGGCCGCAAGGGAAAAGGCTGAAAAGGAAGCAAAATTCAAGAAAAAGGAGAGCTGATACCATGAAAATCGCATTACCAGTGGAAAACGGCATGTTGTGCGGACATTTCGGACATGCCCCGCAATTTGCCTTTGTGGAGATCCGGGATAACAGGCCCCAGGGAAGCGAACTCAAGACCCCACCGCCCCATGAACCGGGGGTTCTTCCCA
The DNA here is from genome assembly GCA_964469365.1 of uncultured Desulfobacterales bacterium. Lineage (GTDB taxonomy): Bacteria > Desulfobacterota > Dissulfuribacteria > Dissulfuribacterales > QOAL01 > CAYXYO01. The sequence continues at coordinate 4,352 of CAYXYO010000086.1, forward strand.
AATGGCTTGCCGAGATGGGGGCCACACACATAATATGCGGAGGCATCGGCGCAAGGGCCGTGGAACTGCTGGAGGGCGCTGGCATCAAGGTGATTGCAGGCGTTGCGAGCATGGACCCTTCCAGGGCGGTTGAAGGATACCTTGATGGTTCCATCAAACCGGCGGACGGCCCGACATGCGGCGGACACGGCGACGGCGAACACAGTTGCCATCATTAAGAGAGGGCGTGCTTGAGATCTGTCAGGCGCAGGGGGCCTCAGACTGCCCCTGCGCCTACCTTTTCTGAAAACCATGGACTGTCTTACCTGGAAAGTGAACGGAGGTCTGAGATGCCGATTTATGAATACAGATGTCTTGAATGCGGCAACGAAAGTGAACAGATAGTATTCGGAAACGACAGCGGAATCAGATGTCCCTCATGCGGCGGCTCTTCCCTTGAAAAACTTATGTCAGCAACATCATCCCTTACAGGCAGCACTCCCCACAGGATTCCTGGCCCGAAGGACACCGGCTGCTGCGGTTCACGGCCAGGGGAGGCGAGCGGGTGCGCCGGGCCTGGTTCCTGCTGCGGCAGGGCCTGATGCCTTTCCGGCCCCACCATCTCCCTCATGTCAGAAGGCGGAAAATTTGATGTGGTCATTGTGGGCTTCAGAAACAGCCGGACCCTGCGCGAATGTCTTGCATCCATAATTGAACATGAAAAGGGTGAGACTGCCAGCATAACCGTTGTGGAAAACGGCGGAATTCCCCTGCCGTCACAACTGAAAGAGGATTTTCCCGATGTGTTCTGGATTGAAAACAGGAAAAATGCCGGTTTCGCTGCCGGATGTAACCAGGGCATGAGCAGGGGAAGGGCGCCTTTTATCTGTCTGCTCAACCCTGACGCGGTAATATCCGCGCCGATGTTCAGCAGGGCCGCGGCCTTCTTTGAGGCTGAAGGGGATATTGCCGTAACAGGCCCCCTGATACTGGACAGGGACGGTTCCGTACAGGGCTCGGCCAGGGCATTCCCTTCAATACTCACATCCTTTTTCGGCAGAAGCGCCCTCCTTTCCCGCCTCTTCCCGTCAAACCGCATGACACGCGCCAACGTGCTGAACCTGGACAAGGACTCCTTGTCTGAACCGTCCCGGCCTGACTGGGTATCAGGCGCGTGCATGCTCGTGCGCCGAAAGGCCGTGGAAGAAACAGGGGGACTGGATGAAGGTTTTTTCATATACTGGGAGGACGCTGACTGGTGCAGACGGTTCAGGCAGGCCGGGTGGGAGGTCGCGTACCATCCCGGCCTTGGCCCTGTTAGGCATGAATGCGGTGCAAGCAGCAGTCAGAAGGCCCTGTTTGCCGCCTTTCATTTTCACAGAAGCGCGGTACGCCTTTACTGGAAATATGACACTTCACCCCTGAAACTCATGTCAGCCATTGTCCTTGCCGGGGCGTCTGCCAGATTTCTTCTGCTGTCCCTTGTTATTATCCTGACAAAAAAAGCGGAAAGGCAGGACTGAAACCGGGCCTCACCTCTGTCCGGCATATTCCGTCACAGCCCTTTCAAGAAAATCTATCCATTCGTCGAGATTCTCTCCTGACACTGCCGAAAGCCTTGTTATTTCCAGGTCGGGATTAAGTCGGCGCGCCTCATGCTCTGCCTCATCCATGGAAAAATCAAAGTGCTCAACAAGGTCAATCTTTGATATGATGAAAAGGTCGCTGTCAATAAATGCCCTTGGATACTTTGCGGGCTTGTCCGATCCCTCAGGCACTGACAGGATTACCACCTTGAGATGTTCTCCAAGTCTGAAGGCCGCTGGACATACCAGGTTCCCCACGTTTTCAATAAACACAAGGTCAAACCCCTTGCCCCTGCCCTGTTCTTCGAGCTGATGCAGGGCGCGGTGCACAAGGGGGGCGTCGAGATGGCATGCCCCGCCGGTGGTAATCTGCACTGCGGGGATTCCGTGTCTGCGTATCCTGTCAGCGTCTCTTTCGGTCTCTATGTCACCTTCCAGCACACCGATCCGCCACCTGTTGCCAACACGCATAATGGTCTGTTCAAGCAAGGTGGTCTTGCCGGCTCCGGGGCTGCTGATAAGATTCAGGGCAACAGCGCCCATACTCTCAAGATGCTCCCTGTTGACTGCCGCCTGCCTGTCATTGGCGTCAAGCAGACTCTTTTTCACATCAATTTTTTTTCTGGCAGGCAGCCCCTCCGTGCCGCTGCTGCAGCCACATGCGTCACACATAGATATTCGCCTCGCTATTTAATGGATTTTTAATCTGGTTACTGTTTATCTTTCAGATACTTCATGTTATAAATCTGCTGCTGAAGCGGAAGCATGAACCTTTCGCGCCTCGCACAGGACATCGTCTGAAGTATATCACAAGGACCATTGCAAAAGAAAGGAGCAAAAACCTTGTCTTTCCTGCTTGACAATCAACCCATATCAAAATTCCCTGACCGGAAGGGCCATTTCGGCCGGTTTGGCGGAAAATTCATACCAGAGACCCTTATGCCCGCGATAACCGAACTCGAGTCCGCATACAGGAAGGCTCGAAGAGACCGGGCGTTTAACGCTGAACTCAGGAAAATACTCAAGGACTATGTGGGACGCCCAACGCCCCTTTACGAGGCGAAGAGGCTTGCCCGGGAACTTGGAGGCAGGGTTCGCATATTTCTCAAACGGGAAGACCTTACCCATACCGGAGCCCACAAGATAAACAATACCGTTGGCCAGATACTCCTTGCGAAACGCATGGGCAAAAGACGCATCATAGCCGAAACAGGCGCGGGACAGCATGGAGTGGCCACAGCCACGGCCGCGGCGCTCATGGGGCTTGAATGCGAAGTTTACATGGGAAGAAAGGACACTGTGAGGCAGGCCATCAACGTATTCCGCATGGAACTTATGGGGGCGAGGGTCATTCCGGTTGACTCCGGCACCGCCACCCTGAAGGACGCCATAAACGAGGCCATAAGGGACTGGGTGACCAATGTGTCGCATACCCACTACATCATTGGTTCTGTTGTGGGGCCGCATCCCTATCCAGCCATGGTAAGGGATTTCCAAAGCGTTATAGGCAAGGAGGCGAAAGGGCAGATCAGGAAGGAAACCGGACGCCTGCCTGACGCTGTAATCGCCTGCGTGGGTGGAGGCAGCAACGCCATGGGCATATTTCATCCCTTTATCCGTGATGAAGAGGTGCGTCTTGTGGGAGTTGAAGCCGCAGGCGAAGGCGTAAACACCGGGTTTCATTCAGCCACCCTGACGGCAGGAAGCCCCGGCTCTCTTCACGGCACGGTAAGCTATCTGCTTCAGGACAGATGGGGCCAGATAAAGGGCGCCCACTCCGTTGCCGCGGGGCTGGACTATCCGGGAGTCGGGCCTGAACACAGCGCCTTCAAGGACTCCGGAAGGGCTGAATATGTGGCCATTGACGATGAAAAGGCCTTGCGCGGTTTTCACCTTCTTTCAAGGACAGAGGGTATCATACCTGCCCTTGAAAGCGCCCATGCCGTGGCGTACCTTGAAGAGATTGTCCCGACCATGCGGGACAATGCCGTCATCCTTCTCAACCTTTCCGGCAGGGGCGACAAGGATGTGGCGCAGGTTGCGGACATTATGGCGGAAAGGGGGAGAAAATGAGAAACCGGATTGATACCATGTTCGCCAGGGTCGACAGGAAAAAGGAGGCCGCTCTCATTCCTTTTATAACCACAGGCTTCCCTGACATTGATTTTACAGAGGAGCTGGCCATTGAGATGGCCCACAGGGGCGCTGACCTCATAGAGCTGGGCATGCCCTTCTCAGACCCGGTGGCAGACGGGCCGACCATAGAGGCGGCAAGCCAGGCGGCCCTTTCCCGTAACGACATATCCCCGCCTGACATATTCAGCCTGGTTGAGCGGCTCAGGAAAAAGATATCCATACCTCTGGTGCTCATGGGATATTACAACCAGTTTCTCCATTACGGTCTGGAAAAATTCGCGCAAGACGCGGCCTCAGCCGGAATTGACGGGACCATTATACCAGACCTGCCTGTGGACGAGGCAGGCCCATGGCTCTCTGCGGCAAGGACCCATGGGGTTCACAATATATTCCTCGCCGCCCCGAACACACCTGAAAAACGCCTTAAAAGGATAGCCAGGGCCACACGGGGCTTTCTCTACTATGTGTCTGTAATGGGCATTACCGGCGCGAGAAGCGAACTTCCGCCTGAACTGGCAGACGGACTTGAGAAGACAGGGGGCGTATGCAGAAAACCTGTTGCCGTGGGATTCGGCATATCACGTCCTGACCAGGTGGCAATGCTTGCAAGGCACTGTGACGGCATCATTGTAGGCAGTGCCATTGTAAAGATGATTGAACGGGGATTGGGAGAAAATCTTGAAGACAGGACCCTTCGCGCCGGAACCGTCAGGGAGATAGGCAAATTCGTGGCTGATCTCAAGGCTGCAACCAGAAAATAGCATTCATGTGCCGACACTGACAAATATGTCTCCTTACCTGTTTGTTCCTGCGTTTTCCGGAATCATCCTTTTGCTGGCTCTTTGGCTTCACGCGCGTTCACAAGTCAGAAATCTGGAAGAAAAAAACTCCTGCCTTCTCGCAAAAGTTGAAAAACTCGACCAGGCATACAAAAAACTTGAATCCGCCTTTGAAAGCAAAACCGGCGAGCTTCAGGACCTGAACGACAGACTGCGGGAAGAACTGACGCACAACGAAAACCTGCATCGTGAACTTGAACGCTCGGTTGAACTCTACAGAAACCTGATTGACAACATGCAGGAATCTGTTCTGGTTGTCCAGGACGAAGTAGTGAAGTTCCACAACAACCGCCTGCCTGGCATCTCATATCCGGGAATATCCGAAATAATGCACAGTCCATTCAGGGAACTTGTTCATCCTGAATACCAGGAAAAAATCATGGAGCTTTACAACAGACTAATGGATGGCCGGGAGACTGCCTTCACCCTGAGGGGCAAAATGGCGGAAAGACCGGAAGGCGAGACATGGTTTGAGGCAAGGGCAAGCAGACTTGAATGGCATGGCAAACCGGCAATGCTCATCTGCCTTGCCGACATTACCAGGGAAGAAAACAACCGTCGCTGGAAAGAACGTATCCAGGAACAGCTTGCGGATGCGAGAAAAATGGATGCCATTGGGAAAATCGCCTTTGGCGTTGCCCATGAATTCAACAACATCATTACCCCAATTGTCTCCATGTCACAGTTCTGCATGAAAAAACTGGGCAAGGGACATGACCTTCACGATGCACTTGATCTCATCCACGGTTCGGCTTTGAAGGCCAAGGATATTACCTGGAAACTCCTGACCTTTACAGGCTCTTCACCAATGCACCGCACCACCCTGCTTAATCTTAATCACTGTCTGGAAGACAACGAAGACCTGCTGCGCAACATAATTGAAGAGGGTATACACCTTTACTTTGAATACGCTGATGAGATGGATGAGATAAAGGGCGACAAAAACAGTATAGACCAGATAATAATAAACCTGTTTCTTAACGCCCAGGCTGCGGTCAAACAGAATGGCAGTATTATTTTAAAGACATCCATGGAGGTCATAGACGCGGATTACATAATCGATCATCCCCATGCCTGGCCCGGAAAATTCGCTGTTCTCTCTGTCTGTGATAACGGCCCTGGCATTTCAGACGAAACAAAACGCAACATCTTTGCACCCTTTTACAGCACAGGGGAGGTGGGCAAGGGAGAAGGCCTTGGGTTATCGGTAATTTACGGACTTGTAAAGAATCATAATGGCTGGATAACAGTTGACCATACCGGTTCCTTTACGGAGTTCAGATGTTTTTTTCCAATAGAACAGAGACAGACTGGAAAGATAGAAGAGCCTCAATCTCTGGAGCACAAAAAAGATGTCAGGGAGAAGGGCAAAACCACTGTACTTGTTGCTGACGATAACAAAACCTTTCGAAATGCTATATTCATGACACTATTTACCAATGGGTATAATGTAATCATGGCAACTGATGGTCAGCATGCGATACAACTTATGGAAGAACAAAAAGGACATGTTGATATTATAATCACAGATCTGGTAATGCCTGACATGAGTGGCTTTGCCTTGATAAAGAAAATAAAGGAACTGTATCCTGATATTCCCATCGTCCTGACAAGTGGTTATTACACAAAGGAAGAGGCTGAAAACCTTATGAGAAAAATTGCATCAAAACCCTATTTCATGAAAAAACCGGTATCATCTTCAGAGATTATCGAAAAGGTTGAGGCTGTTCTGAAACAGGAAGCACAATAGCCCTACACACGAAACCTGCGCAACAGTTCTTCCAGTTCTGATGAAAGTTTTTTCAGCCCTGCCGCTCTCTCTGTCAGGGCACTGGCATAAGCAGAATTCTTTTGCCCCGCATCTATCATCTCCATACCGGCATCTTTCACCTCACTGGTTTCACTGCTTATTGACTGAATTGTCTCACTTACTTCCAATGTTGTTGCCGTCTGCTCCTCAATAGCTGCCACAACATTATCAGAGAGGTCGCCGACCTCTCTGACACGTTCCACAACCTCGTCTATTGCCTCGAGGGATTCGCTTGTGCTTTCCTTGATTCCCTTTACCATATGATTGATCTTTTGCACCGAACTTGACGTTTGAGCGGCCAGTTCCTTTACTTCGTTGGCCACCACGGCAAACCCTTTTCCGGCCTCACCGGCCCTTGCCGCCTCAATTGTAGCGTTCAGGGCAAGAAGATTGGTTCTTGAGGCGATATTGGCAATAATGCCACCTATCTCCTCTATGGTATCTGATTTGACATGGAGGTCACTTATCTGCTTATGACTCTGGTCAGCCATCTCACTGACCCGGTGGGTCGCACTGTTCGTGGAGGCGGTATGTGACGCGATTTCGTTGATGGTAGCTGTCATCTCCTCCATGGAGGAGGCGGCAACCTGGATCTTCTCGGTTATAAGGGATACAGTTTCCCCTGTCTGGCCAGCCTTTGTCATCAC
>CAYXYO010000087.1:0-4766 GCA_964469365.1 uncultured Desulfobacterales bacterium
CACAATTACAGTGACGTGGGCATAGGTCTGGAGTCTGCGCCAGGCGCCCAAGTGTACAACAATACCATCTACCACGAACACCCCTACCCCAATGCCATTGAATACCGCTTTACTGACAGCAGCGGGATAGCCATCAGCAACAATCTCTGCAACCGGGCCATCACGTCAAGAGATGGGGCAACGGCATCACTTTCATCCAATTACACCGGCGCGCAGGCAACATGGTTTGTGGATACAGCCGCAGGAGACCTGCATCTGGCATATCCTGTCGGGGATGTGGTTGACCATGGCATCGCCTTAAACGGACTTGCGGATGACTTTGACAGGGAACCACGTCCCCAGGGCATGGGATTTGACATAGGCGCAGACGAATATACTTCACACAAACAGCACGGCAACTCAATGCCGTGGCTCTTCCTCCTGTTCTGAGCAGAACTCCGGTCAACGGCCTCACCTGACCAACAAATCTGTTGCAAAAAATTAATATGCGTGACAACCGGCCTAAAATAAATTATATTAATAGAAAATAATTTACTGCCACCATATTTTCACCACGGCCCTTTACAAACAAGGAGGAACAAATGAAAAGGCACTTTGACGTTTTTTTTATGATGATGGCAATTATCGCCATTTCCTGCGTAATGACAACCTCTGCCGGACCTCTTAACGCATCCGAAGCCCTGGCCGCATCCGGCCCTGAATCTGCTGATTTCAGCTATTCTGACATGTTTGACACACTGGACAGGGATTTCTGGCTTGTATTCAACCATGGCGGAGGAACCGGTCCCTACACGGCTGATTACTCCCTTGCCAACATCTCAGACGGCATACTGGAGCTTCCTGTCAAGACGACTGACAAAGGGCCGGAACTAATATCGAGGCCGCTTAAAATAACGGCCAACTCCATCATCACGGCCACATGGAGGATATATCTGCATTATGCCAATGACAATTTCGCAGGCAGGGTCGCGGCGGCCCTTGTGGATTATGACACCATGTATGACCCGAAAGGGGAGAGCGTAAGGCCCTATATGTATTACGATGAAAACACAGATTCCGCGTCAGCCTTTTATCTTATGCAGGTCCATTACAGCAACTACAGCTACAACAACTACCAGCCTCCGGTAGGCGGAAACAGTTTCGGCATATGCGGCTCTGTAAGCGGCCCTGTAAACGAACGGTGCGTTGCGTCTGAGGCGGTATGGGATACCTTTGTGACCGACAAGGTGGAGATTAACATACCTGAAGGTGTGGCGAAATACTGGGAAAACGGCAAACTGATAGGAGAGGTGAAGCTCAATCCCGACGTTGATTACAACAAGCTTTCATATATAAGGTTCTGGATCAGCCCATATGGATGGTACACAGGACATGAGGTTGACATGAACTGGTTTTTCCTGGACATAAAAGAGGTGGCGCAATGTGAGCCCTGCGACGAAAACGCCCTTGCAGAGGCGGAACAGAAAGGCTTTGACGCCGGAAGGCAGTCATGTATCAATGATCCGGCATCATGCGGTCTCGCGCCGGGGAGCAATACTGAACAGGGAAGATGCGCTACCTTTGACTTCCTTACAAACAGTCTCCGGATACCATGTTTTGACGCGGGTTCCGCCACATACTGGCTTGACCTCAATCTGACCAACACCGCTCCGGTCACATTGATACTCAACAATTTTGGAGAAAACGGCCCGGAAGCCCCTCAACAGCCCACGCCATCGCCATCGGCTGAAAAATCGATCACCCTCTCTTCCATCAATGACTATTCCTTTTCATTTGTAACTGAAAAAATAACCAGCAGCCCTGATTTTGACAAAAATTATGACCTTATGCTTGAGGCATGGTGCGTTGACCAGCCCGCCCTGTGCGGCAACTTCCTGGACATTGGCGCAGTTGACCTCAACTCTGTAGCAGATATACCGTCAAGCGGTTATCTGTCTGACAAGGCGGGATATGAAGAATGTGTTGAAGTTGACTCTGCTCACACCTTCATAAGCAAAAACAGGGACGGTTCCCATACAGCCTTCAGGATAACCAGGCATGAAAAACCCTCGACATGCGATCATGTTGTGGATATCACATACAGGGACCTTGACTGAAAAATAACACGATTTTTCAGGCCGCACTTTTCAAATCGGGCTTGCATTAATCATTAGGCAGTATTATAAGCTGTAATGCTCTTTAGCAATCTGTGATTTAAAAACTATTTACAGGGATATCCCGGAAAGCAAGAGGAATATATCATGTCTAAAGTATGTGCAATATGTAAAAAAGGACCTGTAACAGGCAACCATGTAAGTCATGCCAACAACCACACACGCAGACGCTGGATGCCAAATCTTCAGAATGTCCGTGTCAACGTAAACGGCCGGACAAAAAAGATGAAGGTTTGCACCCGCTGCATCAGGTCAGGCAGGATCACCAAACCCGCATAAATCACCTTCATAAAAACAGCCGGTTTGCCCACCTTGCATGCAAGCCGGTTTGATGTAAAAATTCAAAGGGGCTGAACACCTTGCGACAGGAATTCAGCCCCTCTGTTTTTATCCTGCCCCTCCTGTCAGATAACTGGACTTTGCGCATGGAGCGAAAAAGGTTGTTCCATGATGTTGTCATGTAACGACCGCATTCATCAGAACCTGCCGTTTCCTGAATTTTCGGCATATTCACAGACAGTCTCAGTCAATTCGTAACCTTTCCAGATTCCAGACAATTCACGTTTGATTTCCTTTTATTTTCTCTCCTCGCAAGAAACGGGTTTCACGCAAGGTTTCTCTCGAAAAGTGGTTATGATTTTCTCTCCACGGTTAACCGCCTCAATCAATTCTCCGGAATGGGATCGCAAGTCTTTGGCTGTTGTTTTCATGGCACCTCCCGGACGTTGGCAAGTTTATACTTGCAAACATGAACCCGGCGAGTGCTTTTGCCAAACTCAGGGGGCAAGTCAAGCTGTGTTTTTGGCGAACACACTACTCACTGACAGAAGATTGCGGCAAACAGAAGGATTCCGGATATCAGTCCACCCTCTCCAGTCCAAAATAGTACCCTGCCTCCAGGGGCCCGGCGCCTATGGTAGGCTGGAATCCTATCCTTTCAAACTGATGGCCATTACCTTCAATCTTGAGATATAAGGAGCCCTCAAGGGTTACTGAACCAACTCCGACCTCGCCTGGCCCGATGCCAAACTGGAGGAGCGTATCACCGTTAAAGGGATTGGAACCGAACTTGCCGGAAACTATGCCAAAAGATACCTGCACGGCCCCCATCCCCGTATTGTCCATGCTGACACAGATAATCACATAACAGGCGGAAGGTTCCAGTGAAACTGTGACGCCCCCAAAACTGCGCAGAAGCATCTCTTCTCCACCTGACAGTTCACATCCCATACTGTTAATACGTTCAATATGGCTGGATATTGCTGTATCGGTTGGCATCCCGCTCAGGATTGAAGCATACTGTTCGTTTGCATTGCGTCTTATACCCTGAACCCATTCATGCAGATCATCATATTCATCCTGACGCAATTCAGAGGCATAACTGTCTATCAGGACGTCTATTCTTGCCGCAAGTGACCTTGAGCCGCTGTACACAAGACCGAGGGCGCTGATGCTTGACCTGTACAGCCCCAGGGAGGGAGCGGCAAGACAGACTGTGACACATTTCTCAAACTGACATGTATCAGGTGAGGATGCGGCACAATCCATGGGACATTGTCCCATGGCAGAAAAAAAAGCGGCCATGGCAGGATCCACAATCTCCCCGATATCATTTTTTAACCTGTCCTCCATCTCCCGGGCCAGGTCCCTTGCCTGACGGCGAACTTCATAATACGCATCAGTGTGACTGTTGCCTGACCCGCCGCCTGAATCCGATGTTTCCGGGTCTGCATCATCATCAGCCCCGGAAGAAACTTCAGACCCGTCATCATGGACTCCGGTTCCATCCATATTCCCTGCAAGCATGGTAAAAAACTCAGCGCCCTGCCCTCCGCATTCCAGGGATTCATATGCTTCACGCACAAGATCAAGGTAATCGGCATTCCCCATATCCTTGAACCACGCGGTCTGATAATAGTACGCCGCTTCATCATATCTGCCGAGCCAGGACGAAACATAACCGAGGTTCACATTTAACGGGTTGTAATTTGGTGAAATGGTCCTTGCATACATGAGAATCGTCCTTGCCAGGTCATATACCTCTTCCGATTCATACTGCAGAAGGACAAAGGCCACATTATTCAGATATGCCGCGTTGGCAATATCCCTTTTTGCCGCTTCAAGAAAACACCATAATGCCACGAGCTTGCTGTTCTGTACAAATGCCTCAATACCCGCGACATAATAAGCCGCGGCCCTGGAGGAAATTACAAGTTCAGGGTCGCCGGAAATGCCATTCCTGAAAGAAAGCCTGCCGGAACCCTCCGCGTATGAAGATACCGCCTGCATGACAATACGCTGATCCCGCGCATCCACCATGGCTTTTACCGCTTCCGCCCCGGTGACCAGGATATCGGCAACCCGCTCCGGATCAACAGCATACTCAGGAGCCGTCACCGGACAGGCGTCATCAATTACGATCTGCTCCGGATTTTCTATATTCTTGCGGTAACTGAAGAGTTCGTAGGCTGAAAAATCGCCCCCTGAAGGCATGACAAGCCAATATACCTGCCATTCTCCAAAAGGCAGCATATGACCGTTATTGTCAAAATTTTCAGAAAAACCACCTCGCGTAGCGGTCTTGTAGACGCATGCTTCATCAGTCAATCTTCC
>CAYXYO010000088.1:0-3065 GCA_964469365.1 uncultured Desulfobacterales bacterium
GACCCTGACGCTCCTCCTGACACATTACCGCCGGAACTGCTGCCTCCGGAACCGCTGCCTGAAGAAGAGCCTCCGCTGCTGCCGCTGCCACCGGAACTGTTGCCGCCGCTGCCTCCTGTGCCGGGCTGACCACTGCCGCCAACTCCTGATCCGCTGCCGGAATTGCCGCTGCCGCTGCCTGAACCGGAAGGCGAAGACACGCCCACAGCGCCTGACGACCCTGACGCTCCTCCTGACACATTACCGCCGGAACCTGATGAACCGATACCTTTCCATTCACCATACAGCCCCAGGGGGCCGTTATCCGTCAACATGAAATCCAGCATTTTAAACTGCGTGTAAAGGGTGTTCAGATTGTCTATACCCTTTTGATATTGAAGGCTTCTGTATATATGAACCAATTTGGTAAGCCATGAGGTATTCCTGTTGCCAAGAATCTTCCGAATGCTTGACAGGGACCTACCCGCCTCATCATAACCAACACCAAGAAAGGTGGTTACGGTTTTGAGCGCTCCCAACTCTTTGGAAATGCTTCCAACATTCTTGAGATTTCTTATTAAATCACCTATGGTCTTGACCTCTTTACCTGCGCCGGCCAGATTAACCAATCCTCCCGCGACAAATGTGGCAATACTGACGCCAAATTTAAATCGATCTTTCCATACCTGCGATATACCTAAGAGGTTTATGCCTCCTTTTATGATATCCCCGGCCGCGCCAACAGCAAGGGCTGCACAGGCAATCCCGCCTGTCATGACGCAGGCAGCGCCTCCCAGGGCGTATCCCGCGACCTTTATAAGGGAAATGTTGCCGTTGCCGTCATAAAAGGCCTCTTTTACAGTCTCGCCAATCCATTTGCCTACTGTGGTTTTTCCTGCCCACTGCCCGATCCTGCTGTTGCCAATGGCCTTGAATCCCCAATCTATTCCATGTCTTACAGGATCGGTAATTTTCTCAACCAGAGGACTTACTGTTGTGTATATCTTCTTTCCCGCAGTATATGCGCCGGATATTACGCCAACAGATATCTTTCCAAGGCCAACGCCAACCTTTACAACCCCCTTGGCTACATCGCTGACCCCTGACGCAACGGACCTGACCCCGCTCTTTATGCTGTTCCAGGCCGACCTGAATCCCCAGGCCCCCACATAGGATATGGAATGGACATCAGAAGGCAGGGAAACAACATCAGTCAGGTTCAGGATGGAAGTATTGCCAATCCCCGCGAAATAAAGGGACTGGTGGCCAAACTGAAAAGCTACGTCTATACTATCTTCATGAAGTAAAAGGGTTGGGAAAATATCAAGATTGTCAGCCAGATCAAAATAGAAGCATGACTCGGCATAGACATCCGCCGGCTTCTGTTTGACAGCATCCCGTATTGCGGCAAGCCTGCCCATCCGGGCAATAACATTATTAAGCCCGTCTCCAAGTTTCGCACTGTTTTGCCATGCGGAAATGGCAGGAACGCAACCGGCACACCCAAGATCAGGATATTGAGAAAAAAGAGCTGACTGACTGGCAAGGAGGCTCCGGAAGGAAGTAACTGTATCCTTCCGTCCCTTCAACACCTCTATTGCCCCGAGAACAGCCCTGGAATACGCGCTACCATCTGAACCTGTCTCCAGCTTTTCAAGGGAGGCTATTGTCAGATCAAGCTCATGCCCCGCTTGTTCAAGAATACGGACGCACAGTTTCTGCAGATGGTCAAACAGCGGCTTGTCGCTGTTGAGCGATTTCCCGAGCAGGCTGACATCCTTAAAAAATATTGAGGCATTGTCTGTAAGGGCATCATTGATATCAAGAAGTTCCCTGATATCCCTGTCTGTTTCCCCTTTTTTTCCTTCAAGTTTTATGGACGCAACAAGGGCCGCGCCAGCAATATCAGCCTCTGTTTTAAGCCGGTCGAGCCTGGAAGCCGCGGCAAGGGTCTTTTCAAGATACTGATTTAACTTTATAACCCTTGCGGTTTGAATCCTGCTCTTTAACAGGGAATCAATGTCTGAAAAATCCGTCTGTTCCGCGAGCTCACCGGACGCGTCCAGGTTCTCCCGAATGGAAGCAATATTTTTTTCCAGCCTGTCCTGAAAATCGTAGAACTTTTTCCATTCATTTTCAGGCCATACGGAACGGTTGGCCAGGTCTATTGCCTGAAGTTTCTCTTTCTGCTTCCTGAACGCCTTTTCAAGGCTTGACAAAGATGTGGACAACTGCTCCACCAGCGCCGTTCTGCCGGCGGTATTCTCTGCCAGTTGACGTGTTATCCCTGTATATTCACGCAGTATGTCGTCAGATACGCTATTGGCAGCGCCTGCGCTGTCAATGTAGAGAAAATTGTCTGACGGCAACAACAGGTCAACCTCTTCCGGACCGGCCATGTTACCAACGCCCCTGTGAAGGGCCCGGTCAATCCTTGCAAGAAGCGCGGCATGTCTGACGCTGTTTACATCGCCATCTTTCTCAAGTTGCGTTATGCTGTTTTTTATGGCATTTGAAAGTGAGGTTGTACGCTTGATCTCTTCCTTGAGAGCTTCTCTTGAGGCCCTGTCAAAGTCAAGCGCAGCGGAATCATATGCGTCACTTGCTGCCTCCAGTCTGGAAGTCAGAGGGGTAATCAGCTCAGTCTGCCGGCTGATATCCGAAATCATTTTACGCAGCTTTTTCGCATGGCTGACATTGCCTGAGCCGCCCTGTCGCTCAAGTTGCGCGGCAAGGTCTGCTGACAGCTCACACGCCGCAAGGAGCATTATGCCCTTCATCTCATAAAGGGTGTCCAGCAGGTCATAATATGACCTGAGCTGCCTGGCAGCCTCCATGATACCGTTTTCCGTAACCCCTTTTTCAGAAAGTATGGACAGATAGCCAGAGAATCTCTCTTCAAGGGGCCCGACTGCCTGACGCAAACCCTTTTCCCGGGGCACGCCCTGTTCTATAAGGTAACCTGTAATCCCCCTGATCTTTCTGATATCTTCACGGTATGGGGGCAACTCCGCATCAGCAGACCTGAGGAGTTCATCATACCTGACGACAAGGCTGGTCAGGCCTGACTGCCTCTCTGCGAGAAG
>CAYXYO010000089.1:0-3514 GCA_964469365.1 uncultured Desulfobacterales bacterium
CCTGCGTTCAATGTCTCGGATATGAGAAGGGACTTGTCAATGAAAAGGAAATTGCCTTCCCTTATCTTTCTGAAATCGCTTATGCCTATGCCGATCTTCTGCCTGTTGCTGTTCATGGCCATGCCTCCGGTATTTCTGAACCCTGTTCCCTATGGATAAAAGAATAACAGTATGGCATGGGCTTTACAAGAAATGGATACGCCGTTGTCAACCAACTGAAATGGCAACTTTTTTCACTCGCAATTGGTTCACTTCAAACTCGTTTTCACCTGATTCATGCTGACAACTTCACTATCTCCCTGCAGAGCCTCTCTGCGAGCCCCTTTTCCTTTTTCCGGAAATTATACATGATATAAAAAGATTGTGCCGGCAATTATACGGCAGCATGCATGTGGATACGGTTATCCGGGTGTTTCCCCTTGATTGTCGTCATGCCGGAAGTTATGTTCTGATTCCCTTATGATTAAAAAATGTGAATTGGAAATTGTTGTGACTCGTCCGGAAGGGCCTGAAGCTGCCAGTCTGCCTGCGCGCAACACAGATGCGGAGACAGTGTTGAAAGCAAGGTTCGAATAGCGGCATCCCTGCGGTAATTGTGGCAGGCGCAAACAGCGGTTGCGGCAAGACAACTGTAGCCCTTGGTATCATGGCCGCCCTTTCCAGGCGTGGCATGAAGGTGCAGCCTTTCAAGTGCGGCCCGGATTTCATTGATCCGACCCTTCACAGGCTTGTAACCGGCAATATTTCAAGAAACCTGGATATACGCATGTGCGGCAGGCAGTTTGTGGCCCGCACCTTTGCACGGCATATCCGGCAGGCAGACGTGGCTGTGATAGAGGGCGTCATGGGGCTTTTTGACGGTGGTGACGGCTCTGCGGCTGCCCTTGCGGCATTCCTTGGAGTGCCGGTGCTGCTTGTTGTAAACGCAGCATCCGCGGCAGAGAGCGTAGCGGCGGTTATAAAGGGGTTTGAAGAGTTTGATAAGGGGCTGGAATTCGCAGGGGTGATCCTTAACAACATCGCCGGCCCAAGGCATGAAAAACTGGTACGGGACGCCGCGGCAGGCCGCTGCCGCACTGAAATTGCTGGCGTGATCCCCCGTGATGACGGTTTTGTCATTCCTGAACGCCACCTCGGCCTGTTCATGGGAGATGAAAGACCCCTTTCCACGGAGGGTATCTCCCGTCTCGCAGAAACGGCGGAAAGATACGTTGACCTTGACAGGGTACTGCGTATCGGCAGGATTCTGCCTGATGACAGCGCTTCGGGCGTTCGGATTCACGGGATTGACAGGCAGACAAGGGTGGGGGTTGCCAGGGACAGGGCGTTCTGTTTCTATTATGAGGACAACCTTGACATGTTCAGGGAGGCAGGCGCGGAGCTGGTTGAGTTCAGCGTCACCCATGACCCATGTCTGCCTGACGGTCTTGACGCCATCTATCTTGGCGGCGGATATCCTGAACTCTACGCGGAGCCCATATCGTCAAACAGGTCCATGCTGGCATCACTCAGAAAGTGGGCGGGTCAGGGCAGGCCGATGCTTGCCGAGTGCGGCGGTTTCATGCTCCTTTCAGAGGGAATAATCCTGGAAGACGGCGGATTCCGCGAGATGGCAGGGGTCTTTCCGGTGAGGGTAAGGATGAATCGCAGGTTGAGAAAACTGGGTTACAGACAGGTGAGGCTTGCGCGGGACAGTCTTATTGGCAGAGCCGGTGACATACTCCATGGCCATGAGTTCCATTATTCAGACATCTCTCCAATGCCAGGCCATGTGTCCCGTCTGTTTGACAGCGGAGAGATTGAGGGGTGGCAGATAAAAAACACCATTGCCGGTTACATGCACTTTCATTTCGGAAGGACGCCAGGGGCGATCACCCGATTTCTGGGGGCAGGAGCGAGACATGACACAACTTCTTGACATAAAGCCTGACATGATAGAGGCGGAAAGCTTCAGGATCATTGAAAGAGAAATAGGCGACACAAATTTTTCCATGGATGAATTTGCCGTGGCACGCAGGATTATTCATGCCACAGGCGACTTTTCCTTTGCGGACACATTGCGTTTTCATGAAGACGCGATCCGTGCGGGAGTTTATGCGATCCGTGCAGGCAGAAACATACTTGTTGATGTCAACATGGCTGCCTGCGGCATATCATCCAGACTCCTCGAACAGTGGGGCGGCCGGGTCATTTGCCGCATCTCCGAGCCTGAGACAGCCGCCCTGGCCAGAGACAAGGGGCTCACAAGGTCAGAGGCGGCGGTTATCCGCTCAACAAGTGACAACATAGGCATTGCCGTTGTCGGAAACGCCCCTACCGCACTTTTGAAGGTTATGGAGCTCATGGAAGCAGGCCGTGACGGAGAGTTTGCTCCTGATCTGGTCATTGGAGTACCGGTGGGTTTTGTGAATGCAGCTGAATCCAAGGAGATACTTGCCTCAAAACCCTATCCATTCATCACCGCGCTGGGCAGAAAGGGCGGGACGCCAGTGGCTGTGGCGGCGGTAAACGCCCTGTTAAGGCTGCCTTGAATACAGGGCTCTCTTTCTGAAGCGTGGAACAGGCTCCGGACAGAAAAAAACGGCTAAGGACAGGCTTTACAACCGGGGCCTGCGCTGCCGCAGCCGCCCGTGGAGCAGCGGAGACCCTTTTTTCAGGTATCGCGCCACTGACTGTTACCATCCCGTTTCCCAACGGCCTTTGCCATTCATTTTCCCTTGAATCGTGTTACATGGATGGTGACAGGCGGGCATTCGCCTCTGTGGTCAAGGATGCCGGAGATGACCCTGACGTTACCAACGGCGCGGTGGTGTCTGCAAGTGTTGAGCATTTGCCTGACGGATCTCCCACCCCCGGCATTAATGCCGTAAGGTATGAAGATATCTGGATAGCGGCAGGCAAGGGTATTGGAAGGGTGACCCGTGCCGGTCTTCCGGTGGCCCCTGGAGAGCCTGCCATAAATCCCGTGCCGAGAAGGATGATACATGACGCAGTGGCCGAAGCGGCAGCCGCGCATGGCGTTTATCTGAAAAATGCGGGTCTGCTGGCAACCATCTCCATTCAGGATGGCGAAAGACTTGCCGAAAAGACCCTGAACAGACGCCTTGGCATAGAGGGCGGTCTTTCAATACTTGGCACCACAGGCATTGTGAAACCTGTGTCAGCCGAAGCGTGGACAGCCACCATAGAGACTTCCATGAATGTTGCCAGATGTGCGGACATCAGGGAAATCGTCCTGTCAACAGGCAGGACATCAGAACGGGCGGTGTTGAACCTTCTTGAAATGCCTGAAGAGGCCGCTGCCATGATGGGGGATTATCTTGAATTTTCATTGAAAGCAGCGGCGCGGTACGGTTTCAGACATATTCACCTTGCAGCCATGTGGGCAAAGGTCGTAAAGGCTGCCATGGAGATACCACAAACCCATGTGAGGCATGGCGCGGTTGACGCGGATGAAACCGTGCGGTTTCTGGCGGCGGCAGGCGTTGACAGTGAACTTTGCGTCATGCTGAAG
>CAYXYO010000090.1:0-7165 GCA_964469365.1 uncultured Desulfobacterales bacterium
CTGCAAAAATCCGACATTTTTTTTATCGGACTGCCCGCTCCACAGCTCTAACACTTTCCACAGCCAACAATAAAACAATCTTTTTGAAGGTAGAAAACACACTCTTCCCATCACAGCATAAAGTGTTGCCCAAGGAGGTGGTAAGCAGTGTTGTGGCAATCCTCGTTGACCTGAAGGAAGGCAAGGAGATGGACCCGCTCGAACTGAAATTTTTCCTTGAAAAATGGCTGATAGAACATATCCTGGAAGAGGATAAGAAAATAGGGATGTATTTCCTTGAATAATTGACAACACCGGGCCGCGGTCCCGCCTGTAACCATCAAAGACATCAAAAACGAGACATGCTGCCCGGCAGGGTCTGTTATGCCCACCCCGTATTTAAGACATGCGGGCAACGCGCCAACCGGACACGCTGTTCAAGGGGCCTTATATATCGCCTCGAAAAAATCTGGCTTGCAGGAAAAGATCTCACCTGAACTATCCATCACCACAAAATCGCCAGGCTCTGCGAAACATGAACCGCCAGCGGCGCATATCTCCATGCACGCACGCGCAGCAGCAGGACGAACAATTCTTGCGGAACCGGGCTCCCCCCAGGACTTTTGCAGGGCGTTTCTGACCCACCCCGGCATATCATTAATCCCTGTCTTGCCGGTCCATTTGAATGCCTCGACCTCAACACCCCTACTGACATATTTCATGGCATCCCCCTTGTTAAAACTCAGGCCTGAACAGTCTGAACAGCCTGCCCGGCTAACAAATCCATCCCAAGACACCATGCGCAACAGGCATGGCCTTCCTTATCGCCTGAGTCTTGTTTCCCAGTAGTAATACCAGTTTCTGCGGTTATGCAGCACCCGTATCATGTATTTCCTGTAGCTCATAAGATCATGGTATGTAATTTCACAAGGCACAAAAAGTGACGCGCGTATTCCAGCGCTTAACACATACCAGATATCACCCCATACATCCAGGACCTTGTCAGCGCCAGGTATTTTGGCCACCTTGCCAATAAAATCCGCTGCGTTGCCAACCTTGTCAACAAGTTTTTCCACATCATGAATGGTTCTGATCGTCATGAGGGTCTCAAATTTCACCATATGCCTTGTGGTGCGAAGTTCAGTCGCCGCGCTCCCTGTGAGAAACTGGAAACAGCGATTCTTTTCAAAGAGGAACCGGGCATGTTCCTTTTTGATCTCCTGCTCTCTGGCAAGCATATCTTTTCCGAACTTTTGCAGAAATTCTTTCACATTGCTCACAAGTTTATTCATCATGTCTTTCAGTATGGCCATGTCATGGGCCTCCACATAATCTGAAACACCCTTGGAGAAATCCTGGATTTTCTGAGTAACATCCTTAAGTTTCTGGCCATATTTTTTACCAAAGACCTTTTGCGGCAGGTTGGTGTCCTTGATAACATCAGGCAGTTTGGAGACAATGGTCCCCAGGGCGTCCCATAAAATCTTGTATGCTTCATCCCGTGCAGCGTTGGAAAGCATAACAACATGCGCGTCAATAAAATGTTCACTCTGTTCCCCCATCCTGATAACGCACAGTTGCCTCCCCTTGTAAGAACGTTTCCCAAGGTAACTCTTTGTGACAGGCGCTGAACATGGTCCATCCATATAGGGCGGAATAACATATGTTGCCTCTGCCTCCTGACCATCAATCGCAGCGCTCACCCTGAATGTGTGTTCCCTAAACGCAACAGGAAATGATGACCTGTATGTCTGGCAGGGATCTGAAAACCCGAGGAGATCAAAGGGGAAGCCTACAGGCACCACAAAGAGATAACCATTCCAGGAATCACCGGCATCCTCTGAAAAGACACCAGCCAGGGGATTGCCGCAATTTGGACCGAGATAGTCGGAATACTCCTTGCCGTAAGAGCGTTCCGCCAGGTTGTAACGCTCACCCATGATTTCATCATTCATATTACAAAAGGGGAACCACCGGTTTGTCAGGTAATACCGGTCATCAGCATAACCCGGGAAAGTATTGGGCGGATAATTAATGGCCGGCAGATACCAGCTCAACATCGCGTCCGAGGCCATGGGACTGGAAAACATACCTGTGGCAAACACAGGGGAAAATGGCACGTCATCAATATAAAATCTGATATCCGTGCCGCCCTTTATCAACATTTCAGGCCGGCTTACCCTTACCGCAACAAGCATCGCTCCCATGGTCTGCAAAAACCTTTCAGAATATACCGCATACTCGTTTCCGGTCTCATGATAACATGCGTTATCATGCCGTGAACAGGATGAATATGGAAAGATATCCAGATCAGTATCATATTCAGGAGGCTGGATACATGCCTGGCCATCAGAACAACATGAAGATGGCTGCTTCGGATGCCTGGAAAACCAGCACATGGCATCAAAGGTATCCTGTCCGTTATCTTCAAGAAAGGTGTCTGACCTGTATGGAAAATAATCCAGAATGTCTATTACGACTTCAGGAGCAGGTTTCTCTTCTATCAGGCCCCACACCTCCTCGGGTATGGGTATGTTTCCAGGCACCCCCTCTCCTTCTCCGTCCTGAAGCTCAATCTCCTTTTCTGCCCCGTCCATTATGGCAATGAAATTGTTTTTCTCATCTTCACTCAACATGTTACACATGGCGTCCTTGGCATCATCAGTCAGCTCGATGGTGCCGTCAACCCATTCCTGCAACACGCCAAGCAGCATAAAAAGTTTCAAATCAATATCCGCCTTGCTGACAAGAAGATTGATTCTGGATTTAAAATATCGCTGTCTCATGCCCTCATTCATACTGTCATCGACATCAAGAAGAGACGCCCCTGCGGAAAGAACATTTTGTGCCGAGGCAAGGGTTCTGGCATTACAGAAAGAAAGGAGCGCGTCATAGGTTCTGTCAAATGAAGCGCTATAGGAAGATATCGTACCGGAAAAGCTGCTGCCCGATTTGAAATATTTCTTATATCCCTGGTCGCTGATACTGAATGAAGTTGAGGCCACCACCCTGTTATCCGTATAGATGCCTTCATCCGGAAGCGTCGCAACAAGCACGGCCTGATAATCTCCCGCATAACCCAGTGGACTTGCGCCTGTTCTCATCCTGAAAACAGCCCCATCATAGGATATCATAGGAAATGAGGTGATCAGCGGTTCGACCTGGGTAATCGTATCCCGCTGAAAAAACGCCAACCTGTTTTTCAGGTCTGACATTTCACCTGGCGGCAATGCCCCCTCCTGGGTATAAAGCAGGCCCAGTTCAGTAACATGTCCCTTTGGATCAATGAGATAAAAATAGAGATCGACCTTTACGCCTTCCAGTATCTTGTCAAAGAATACTGAAAAGACCACATCTTCATGGGAAACGTATCCCTGTTTATCCGTATGCAAGGCAATAAATGAATATGGTTCCTTTACTGTTACCCCAATATCCTTTTTACAGCCGTCAGGGCCGGTAACCGTAACCGCAGCGGTTCCAGGTGCTACAGCTACTATCCTGCCATTGCCGTTTACCTGTACCACACCTGAGTTGGACGACATAAAACCAGCGTTTGCCCCGGCCCCGTTAACAAAGGTAATATCGCCCGGGAAAAGGGACGCTTGCCGGAGCGACAATGTCATCTGACACTCACCATGGGCAGGGGCAGGGGCAGGCGTAACCGGTCCGGTGTCAGGGCCATTGTCAGAAGGAGCAGGGGCATCCTGGGAACTTGCGCTGTCAATTCTTATCTCCACCCTGCTCTGGCATACATTCGCAAAATCAGTCATATCCGTTGACATAACCACCAGGGTATCAGTTGTATGATCCTTGCCTCCTGCCGTGTAAACAAACTGCCTGCCTTGCCCGTATGTAGTACCGGAACCGCTGTTATTGGTTTCCAGAAGCCACATCATTTGTGAAGATTGTCCCGTATAGACAAAGGTGATGCTTTCCCCGGGCTTAACAACAACACTCTGGTAGGAAAGCTGACATTCAGGCACGCCATCTTCAGCGTACAGATTCAATACAGACAGAGTAAAAAAGGCTGCGAAAAGCAGGATGGAAGCAGGATAATTCAGGTGGACTCTTTGACTACAGTATCTCATAATAACCTCTCCCTGACGGCAGGCAACTGCCTTGGCTAAATAACGACGGCAAGAGATTGCTGTTTCATGCTTGAAACAGCCAATATAAAAATCATGCTTGCCTGTTTCAGGCTGAAAGATACATTAAAAAAAGTTTTCAGGGATCAGGATATATCTTGAGGAGTTACCGGGGACGACACCCAACAACAAACCCTGTAGCGCGACAATCAAGACCTCAAAAAACACATTTTTCCAAGGCATCTTCAGACTATCATTAAACCCGCACATTGATCCTGTCAACAAAAAATCTGGCGCAACCAATCAGGTAACAAAAATATATCAAGGCGGCCCTACCCTTCCGGATTCCGGCAACCAATTACAACCAACAATCTTTCTGAAAAAATCCATGCCAACTGCCCTTGAAACAGGAAAACACACAAGTAGCAAAACAGGCTGTAAAACCTGCCCTTCTTCCAGCCCCCTCTGTGCATGCAACAAAACAGTCAGGTGGTAACCGTTTAACCCTTGACAACAGAAGCAGGCCTGAATAGTCTCAAACAAGTCTTGAGGGGAAAGCCATCCGGCTTACCCGATCTGGCGTACAGTAATTTTATGGCAACCACCAGTTCCTAGCTTATCCGCATAGCTGCTGTGTCCTGTGTTACATTGTCATAAAACCACATCATTTGGGACCCCTTTGAAACATGCAAAAACTTGAACTGAAACCCTGTAACCTTGTCCTGCTTGGAGCACTGGGAAAACTTTACCAGTCGCAGGCTCATGTTTTCTCTATCCTGCGTAAGCGGCAGGCAGCGCCAGGATGTGTTCAAACCAGCTTCCAACCCCTTTCCCAATATCAGGGCGTGCCCTGCTGGCAACATATCTCCTGGCAATTACAAAGCATTTCTCACACTCGACTACATACCCTGCCCGGGCGGTTCCCGGATTATGCCGGAAAACGCACAGGCAAAAAAACTTAAATGACCTTTGCAGATAACACTTTTCAGAAGGCGCTTATATGAAAAAACTTCCGGGTCACAAAACAAAAATCGTATGTACCATAGGCCCAGCATCCAGTTCCCCGGAGACACTGGAAAAGATGATACTTGCCGGCATGAACATAGCAAGGCTCAATTTCTCGCATGGGGAATTTGAAGATCATGCAGAAAACATCAGAAGGATCAGGCAGGCATCCGGCAAAACCGGCATACCCGTAGCCATAATGGCCGATCTGCCAGGCCCCAAGATGCGAATAGGCACGTTTGAAACAGAGCCGGTACTGCTTGAGAAAGGCAGCCGTTTCACACTGACAACCCGTTCTGTATCGGGCACGGCAGAGACAGTTTCCATCACCATGGAAGAATTGCCCCATGCGGTAAAACCGGGTGATACCCTCTATCTGAATGACGGCATTATTCAACTTGCTGTACAAAGGGTACAGGACAAGGATATCATCTGTTCGGTCATTGCCGGTGGGGAACTCAGGTCAAGAAAAGGGCTCAATATCCCCGGAATAAAACTTGCCTCTGGTGCCTTTACCAGCAGGGATCATGAATGCATGAAATTTGCTCTTGAACATGGAGTGGAGGCAATCAGCCAATCCTTTGTAGGCACGGCCCAGGACATACGTAATGTCAGAACAGCAGCGGAAAAAACAGGCTTCAGGCCATTTATCATTGCCAAAATAGAGCGTTCCAGCATAGTTGATGAAATAGACGCCATAATGGATGAGACCGACGGCATCATGGTGGCAAGGGGAGATCTCGGTGTGGAAATTCCCATAGAACGGATTGCCATTGCCCAGAAATTCATAACGAGAAAGGCCAATGCCAGGGGAAAGCCTGTTATTACCGCCACCCAGATGCTCTCATCCATGACTCACAACAGGCGGCCCACCAGGGCTGAGGCCACTGACGTGGCAAACGCCATACTGGACGGGACAGATGCTGTCATGCTCTCAGAGGAGTCGGCAATGGGCGATTTCCCGGTGGAATCTGTGGAAATGCTCGCTGCCATAGCAGCAGCAACAGAACCATACATGGAAAGGGAGCATTTCCGCAACGTGATTGAAAAACAGTCACCCGCAACAGTTGGGAACGCGGTAAATCTTGTGGCTGCGAGCGTGAACAACATAGTTGACAGGACTGACACTGCAGCAGTCTTCTGTCCCACTGATTCAGGAGCCACTGCGAGAAATATCACCAGATTCAGGCTGCCGTGCTGGATATTTTCACCGAGCACCAGCAAAAAGACATGCGGCGATCTGCTTTTCTCCTTTGGCGTCTGGCCGGTTTACAGGGAAGACAAACCGGTGAGATGGAACCGTGATGTGATGGAATATGTAAACAGGTTCGGTCTCTCTGGAGATGTGGCCATTGTAACAGAAGGTCCTTCATCAGAACATCCTGACATGGATCACAGGTTGGAAATTCTGAAACTTGACCGTAACTGACCCTCAAGGATTGTTTTTACATGCCTTTACAACCATGTCCTTGAGAACCGGCAAATACTGAAGTGGATCCCATTGGTGAGACACGAAAACGGTCATGTTAAGGTGGAATTTCTCTCTTGTTTTCAAATTTAATAATGAGCAAAGGCACAATTTCATGGTACCCCCTTCAACAGCCCGAATTCCACCTTGGCATACTGTCTCATTTTGGGGGTCCACTTCACCATCATCGGGGGTGGCAAGATGCCTTGTCATGAAAGTTTGGGCGAGCAAAAGAAATGAACAAGAAAAAAATAACACTGCAAAGGCAGTGTTAAAAAAAGGGACTAGCAAAAAACGGCAGCACAGCAATGTTACAGCCCATTAGTCCACCACCCTTACCCACA
Source organism: uncultured Desulfobacterales bacterium (assembly GCA_964469365.1). Taxonomy (GTDB): domain Bacteria; phylum Desulfobacterota; class Dissulfuribacteria; order Dissulfuribacterales; family QOAL01; genus CAYXYO01. The sequence continues at coordinate 6,882 of CAYXYO010000090.1, forward strand.
CCTTCTTGCCGTCAGACACCACCACAATTTTCAGGATATCAGTAAATCCCCGTGCCTCAAGTTCCCTGGCGTATGCCCGTCTGCCTATCTGCTCCATTGCCTCCTTTATGGCCTTGTCAGGCGCTTCCTCGTAAAAGCCTGTGATGCTCTTCATCTCCATCAAGATGGCTGGACGGCTGCGGTCGGTTTTGTGGACCGCGAGGATGTCGTACCTGCCATAGCCAAGCTCACGGTTGGAGCTTATCTCGTACTCCTGGCCGAGGTTCAGCAGCATTCCCAGGACA
>CAYXYO010000091.1:0-7889 GCA_964469365.1 uncultured Desulfobacterales bacterium
TACTTTTTACAGACATGGCTGTTGACGGCAACACGCCCTTTAAATACAGGATAGAAAATTTCAACCTTGCCATTGACAGATTTTCCCTCAAGGAGAGTTTCCCTGTAACCATTGAGGCCAGACCTGGAAAGGCCATGCTCAGGATAACCGGAAAGGCTGCCATTAAAGGGCCTGCCGCTGACCTGCGCGTCACACTTGATGGCCTGGACATTACCGATTTTTCACCATATTTTGTCTCAAGTGCGCCGGGAACCCTGTCAGGCATGAAGGCTGGGACGGATATCAGTGTGAATTTCGCAAAGGACAGGGTGGATACCTCAGGCATCATTACCCTTTCAGACCTGGGTTTTACCATAAAGGATGAAAGGACGCCCCTTCTTGACGGGGAAAAGGTCTCCCTTGACTATGCTGTCAAGGTCTCAATTCCTGCCAGCCAGGTCATTATCTCAAAGGCCGGGCTTGACTTAAACGGCATCCTCTGCTCCATAACCGGCAAGGCAGGCGGGGATGCGCTGGAGCTGGATGTAACCCTGCCGTCCCAGGCGGCAGACAGGATTCTCTCCGCCCTTCCCTCCTCTATCCGGGCAAAGGCAGGAAATTTTACCCCTTCGGGAAACATATCGGCAGAGGCCAGGCTTGAAGGCCCCTTAAAGGATGCTGACAGGCTGCTCAAAAAAGCCGTGCTGAATCTGGAGAAGATACGCCTGCTTTCAGGGGGCAATTCAGGCGTGCCAATAGAGGTAAATGGCATGCTTGCACTCGCCGGAAAGAGTCTGAAAAGCAGGAATCTGACTGTAACTGCCGGGAAAGAGTCGCGGCTTGCCATTGACCTGCAGGTTGAAAACATAAAGGCAAAAACCGTCAATGTAAAAACCGACATAACTTCACGTCTTGTGGACCTTGACGAAATCACAGGTTACATGCGCCAGGACAATGCCGGAGAAGACTCAGGGCAGGCTCAGCCCGCTGACACAGCCCATGGCAAAGCCGCTGAGGCCAGGGAAGAACCCGGCCCCTTTGACATACCTGTTACTGCGTCAGGCACTGTAAATATCGGGCTTGTAAAATTTCAGGGCATGGACATAACAGACTTTCTGCTTGCCTACATCCTGAAAAACAACAGGCTGCACCTGGATCAGAAGGCAGGTTTCGCAAAAGGCTCCCTGCACAAGGTTTCTGACATAAACCTCGCCGTAAAGGGGCTGACCTATACCACTGACATTGACATAAAAGGGATAGAGGCATCCGCCCTTATGGCATCCCTGGCATCGCCTGACATGAAAGACGTACTCTCAGGAACCCTGGACCTCAAGGGGGAATTCCACGGTTCGGGAACAATTCCTGACAATGTGAAGAAAAATCTTTCAGGCAAGGGAGAATGGCACATATCAAAGGGACGTCTCGCGGGTCAGGGACTTGTAAGGGAACTTGCGCTTTTCCTGGGGCTAAAGGAGCTTGAAAACCTGAACTTTGACAAGGCAGACGGAAACCTGCTGATTGAAAAGGGCGACCTGATAATGAAAGGCGCATTTTCATCAGACAGTTTCATGATGAAGCCCCGGGGACGGATAGCCCTGTCAGGCCCTGTTGACATCTATCTGAATGCGCGCATATCCCCGGAGCTTGCCGAAAAAAAGAAGGGGAGCCTGAAATCTGTAATTTCAGTGCTGAAAGATGAGGATGGATGGTATATGCTGCCCCTGAAAATTTCCGGTGAATACATGAGTCCGACCTTTACCCTTGACGAAAAGATTATAAAGGAAAAGGCTGCCGGAGAGGCTGCCAGGCAGATCAACCGCATGATCTTCGGTGATGACAAGCAGCAACAGACGGGAGATCAGAAAAAGGAGCACGGCAGCGGAGAAGATGTTGTAAAGGATGCGTTAAAAAATCTGTTTAAATAAAAGGAGATTACAGATGCAGGCAAAAGTTCAGGAGGCCCTTGATAAGGTGCGTCCCATGTTGCAGAATGACGGAGGAGATGTGGAACTTGTATCCATTGATGAAACAACAGGTGTTGTGAATGTGCGGCTTACAGGTGCATGCAAGGGGTGTCCAATGAGCCAGATGACCCTGAAGGCCGGAATTGAACGTTTTCTGAAAAGCGAGATTCCCGAGGTCAGTTCCGTGGAATCCGTTGACTGACGCATAATCTGACGTGCCGGGACAGCCCCGGACGACTATGCCAGCCGGATTTCAAAACAGAAAACCCGGCTGGCCATATTCCCTTCTCCTTTCAGTATAAATTTCCCCTTACTCCATATAGTGAAAGTGAACAGTGAGTACTTCAGCACTGACGATACTTACTGTCGGAAAAGGGGAATCACCTCTGGAGTCACTGTATATTCCACGCGATCGCATCCTTCGTGTCCGGCCATGTCCCTTGCCCTGACGGCAATGGGCCATACGCCTTCCGGCAGGATAATGTCAGGAATAACCACCCTGAACCTGTTATCAGTTGTCTGAACAACATGGTCAACAAGGGTATCGATTATCGCGTCGGTTACATCCTCGCCGCAGAGGATAAAACGAAATGAGGTGATATCTGAAAGACCCTGGGGGTCACTGACCGTAAAGCTGAAATCAATCCCGTCCCCTGACCTGAATGTCCGGGAATCAGGAGCAATTTCAACGACAGGCGCATCAGGTGATGCCGTTTCAGGCACATAGTCAAGCCTCAGCACAAGGGTTTCATCCGTCAGTATATGAACAGGAATAACAAGCTGACTGCCTGATGAATGGGTCTCTCTCTCCTCTCCTGACAACAGTTCTGTAACCCGTACCATGGAGGGAGAGATATCGCCCAGTTTGGGGAGATCAACTGTCACTGCCGCATCCGCAGTTTCAGGTCCGAAATTGTGAACAGTAAAATACATTGCGTTGCAACGTGAAAGCCGACTGCCATAGCGTTCCATACGAATATCCGGATCGCCGCTGGAAGCGTATGTTACAGGCTCCCAGGAAGAGCTGTTGAATGTGTGAAGCAGATCTCTGGCGTCCTGAAGCATCTTTTCAGCCTCTGCCGGCCAGCCTGTGGCATCATCCTTTTTCTTTGGCATTATGGAATAGAACAGGGCAAGATTTATAAAGGACTGCACATCCTCAATCTTCATATCCTTGTCGCCGTTACTGAAGGACATGGGCTTGCTGCCAGCAATGGCCCGGCGGTAATCGAGTATGGCCGGGTTCCAGTTGATTTCAGGGGTTGACCTGGAGCGTCCTTCACCGCCAAAGGCATCTATCAGGGGGGGCTGTCCCGTTTGGCGTTGCCATACCCCAGAAATTTACGCTGATGGCCATATCGTCCCTGCCCCTTTCAAACAGTTTCCCCCTGAGCCATGTGAAAAACTCGTACATATTGGATGCGTTATGCACCCCTGGCCTGTATGTGGCTATATCGTAGGCAAGGGGCAGTTCCGCTGCCTGAATATGTTTTTTATCAAGGTCAATACCAGGGGCAGTGAGGTAGTTATCCATCAGTACGCCGTCAAGAACGGCGTCACCCGCTTCCGTTGCTTCAATAGCCGGCTTTACTGATTTCTCCCACAACGCGCGTCCCCATCCCTTTTCAATGTCCGGATCAACATCGGTGTACCATACCGCGCTCCATACACCTGGCGACCATTCAAATTTGCCAACATGTTTTATCTGCCAGTCACTGTTTGGACTTAACGCCATGCTGTTGATTATCATACTGTTCCATGGAGAATTCAAAACCGCTGCCCGTGCGGCCTCATAGTCAGGCAGAGGTTCCGATGAGGGAGCGATATCCACCTGCGCGTCAGCCACGATATACTGGGCGGAAAAGACTCCCCGCACATCATTGTCAGCTACCTGTTTCACCTTTTCAGGGGTTGTGTATGAATCCCTGGCATAATCGCTGTAAAACCACAGGGGCTTCCCTGGCCTGAACCACTCCCTGTGCCGTTTCATGTATCTGTCCATTGCCGAACGGAAGCCCCAGGCAGGATCGGTCATGTAGAGTTCAAGACGCATGATCCGATGAACCGCCTCTTTCTGCGCCGGTTCCATGCCCACATAACATTTGGCCTGGAGCCTGCCCTGCTCCTGATCGTATGACAGCTTTACCAGCCGCGGTTCATCAATGGCAACAGCAAGGGCAATGCCCATTTCACCATTTTCCACAACCGACCATGGATACAGGGAGATCGGCATCCAGCCGTCCCACACCCCGCTTACCACATGTTCATACTGCCATGAAAGGGCCTCGTTAAAGGGCTTTTCAGGAAGGGGAAGGGCAACGGGACCTGACGAAACCCGCCTGTTGTTATGAACATCATCCCACCATTGCCACTGACCTGAAGCCGCCCCGGAGACAATGTCCAATGGAAGGCCCCAGGTTACTTCCAGTGCCCTGGAAGCCGGTGCGCTATTCTCTTCCAGAAGTTCTATATCAATGGTCAGGCAATCGTCTTCAGCCCTGTAGATGGAACGCAGGACAAGGCCGTCTTCCGTTGAGGCAGTCTGAATCAGGGAGTTTTCCCCGGTAGTTACATAACCGCCAAGGGGAATCTCTCTTTCAGGGCTCTTTATCATAAACAGGTCATCAACCCACACTATATCATCAATAAGAGAGACCTGAATATTCACCACAACAGAAACGGCATTATGCGGCGCACGAACTTCTCCTCCAACCCTGCGCCATTCATGGGCGTTCCAGTGAAGGGGAGCCGCGAGCATTGATTCATCATCCAGAGGCCTGCCCTGGGCATCAAGCCAGACAAGATATATGCCGGTCGGTCTGATGCCACCCTGCCACATCTGTTCCTGCCTTATGGGCGGAGTGCCGTCCACACCGTGGACATAACCTCTTTTGCTGAGAAACCAGCCGCCTACCCGGTATCTGTCTCCTGGTTCAACAGGCACGGCCAGGGATGAAATTACAGCGTGCCCCAGATTGCCTGCCTTTATCTGAAGCGAATAACCGCCGCTGCGACACACCACGTCGGAGATACTGACATGGGCACCCCTGGCATCAGTGACATCCCAGCCGGTATAACCTGATTCAAAGCCTGAATTGAGAAGGAAATCAGGAGTTGTAACATTGCCTGCCAGGCTCATGTCCCGCAGGGTGAGCATGGGACCGGGACGCAGGGGCAGTGTGGAGTTATTGGCTGTCAGGGACAGGATATGCCCATTTTCTGAAACCTTGAAGGAAAGTCCGTCTCCGGTAACAAGCCGCAGGGGCGCGGACGCGCTGTTTGCCCCATGCGCCATGACATGGCAGCTTGTGATAATAAAAAGGATCAGGATAACGCCGGGTAATCTCTTTATTCTGTTCATGTTCAGGCCTCCTTAAGTAAAACATGTCTTGCATCTGAAACAACCGTCCTGTTTTTCAATACGTCCCAACAGGCCGAAAAGGCTTTTCAACCAGCCAACAATCTGCTTAACACTTTATTTTTTCCGGTTATCTCCAAAAATTTTTCCTTCTGCTTACTGTCCAGACAATCAAGGAACTCAACTATAACGGCAATGAGCTCCTGTTGATATTTCTCCCTGACGGAGCTCATTTCTCTTATGATCTCATGGCGTCTCCCTCCTCCTGTGGAATTGCTGTCAAGGGTGGCCCGGAGCTGTCCGCCTAATATCTCCATGGTGTGGACATACCCTTTTCGCAATGTCACGGCCCTTGCCCTGAGCCTTCTGAAAAGCTCTCTTTGTTTTTCTGTAAGGTCAAGTTCCTCCGCCACGGCGTTTATCAACTGCTGCCTGCTGTTCAATGCCTTTGATCTTGAATGTGCGAACCAGTATCCAGCCAGGAAACAGATATTCAGGAGAATGGAAAAAATGAGGAGCATGGAAAGGGTTTTTTCCTTCATTGTTTTTTACCCGAACTTGAAAACGGCGTATCCACAACAAACATCATGGCGGCAGCGACTTTTTCTGAATAGTTACGCTCTTCACAAGATGTCCGGACACCCGCAAAAAAACCGATGCAACACACAAACAGAAGGCACAAGGCAACTGCTGGCGCTGGCATTGCAAACAGTTCCGTAAACCGGTCAATACAATCCCTGAACCATCCTGCGATACACCTTCTTTCAGGCACCAGTTCCAGAAGTTTCTTCATCTCATCTGCAGGCAGGATGACATGCTCCGCATTCTCAAGCGCGGCCTTTGCGTCAAGCAGCGCGTCAAGACATTCACCGCATTCAAGCAAATGAAAGTCAACCTGCTGCTGTTCACTGCTGGACAGACTATTGTCAATGTACGCGGCCATAACTTCCGGGCCTGGACATCCCCTGCCTGCGTAACCTCCGGTTTTCCGCAAAATGTGACTCTCTCTTTTCATATTTCTCTTCATTTCATTCCCTTTGCAAATGATACGTTTTTTATCTGTCAAACATCCCCTGAAAAATTATTTTTTTATCTTCAGACGCAGTTTTTTGATGGCCTTATGTTTCATGCTGCGCACGGTCTGTTGGGAAATGCCCGGGAGTCTCGCGAGATTACGGAATTCCATTTTAAGGTTATCCAGAAAAAACAGAATGTTTGATTCAAGACACGTGTGAATAACAGGAGAAGATTAATGATGTTTGTCAACAGATTTTTTCAACGGAATATGCTGCTCGCCTGCGTCAATCCAGCCCGGCATGTATGAAGGGCAGAAGGCAGGCGAAGGAGTCTGACTTCTGCCCTTCAATGATGTCAATGGCAAAACTAATACATGACATTCCACAGAGGCGACAGATCAATTCGCGTCCCCCTGCCTCCCATATAAAAAAAAGAGGCGGTTTGAAACCGCCTCTTTACATTCAAGGTTACAGATTATTTATCAGAACTGCCGCCTTCTTCTTATGGAAGTAATGGCAAACAGGGCTGTCAGCAATGACAACAGGAACATACCCCATTCAGACATGGTTGGCACGGGAGCTGACTCCACGACGCCAGGGGCCGCCCTGGTGCTGTCACCAGGAGTAATGGTCGCCGGGTCATCAGTACGAACATCCCTGGTTCTGTCGGTTGCGTCAATATCACCGTCTCCGTCACCGTCCCAGTAACCTGTAGCCTGATTTGTTACTGAACCTATATTGGCAGCAACAGTTGTCCTGAAAGTGATTACAACCTCATTGGCAGCGCTGGCCTCATCCGTTGCTCCAGGATCAGGGGCTATGTTACCTTCCCAGACAACCATGTTTCTCACATTGTCATATTCACATCTGATCGTCACAGATGCGCCCCTGGGCGTACAAACAAGGCTGCCAACAATGTAACTGACATCTGACGTTATCGGATCTTCTACCAGCACACGCTCTGCCACCGCATTACCATCATTGATCCAGACCATCTTCCACTCAATTTCAGGCCATCCTGAGGCATTGGCGACCTTTGTAGCTGACGGCGGATCAAACACATGCGCAGTTCCGGGACCAACATTAACCGTCACTGTAGCGGTATCAGTGCCTCCATTGCCGTCACTGATGGTGTAGGTAAAGGTGTCAGTGCCTGTAAAACCGGGATCCGGTGTATAGGTTACTGTACCGTCTGCATTCACAACAACACTGCCATGGGCGGGATCGCTGGCTGATGTAACTGAAAGAGTGTCGCCGTCAGGATCGCTGTCATTGCCGAGAACGCCTATGGTCACAGGTGTATCCTCATCTGTGGTGGCACTGTCATCCTGGGCAACCGGAGAATCGTTCACAGCTGTTACATTAACCGTTACCGTGGCGGTTGAACAGCTCCCCGCAGGATCACACACATCATAGGTAAAGGTATCTGTGCCATGGTAATCGGGATCCGGTGTATAGGTTACTGTGCCATCAGCATTCACAACAACACTGCCATGGGCGGGATCGCTGGCTGATGTAACTGAAAGAGTGTCGCCGTCAGGATCGCTGTCATTGCCGAGAACGCCTATGGTC
>CAYXYO010000092.1:0-2518 GCA_964469365.1 uncultured Desulfobacterales bacterium
TGGGATGTGACTCTCGCGCCCTTTGTGCCTATGGGCTCCTTTGCCACCTGCACCAGGATCTCCTGTCCCTCGTTCAGCAGTTCCTCGATCTGAAATGGGGGCGGGGTGTAATGGAGATCAGGTTCATGCTCATCATCGCACGGTATTTCATGCTCCTCGCTAAGTTCAGTGCGTCCAAGCATCATCTCAAATTCAGAGAGGTGGTCGTACACGTCCGTTACATATAAAAAAGCGGTGCGTTCAAGCCCTATGTCAACAAAGGCAGCCTGCATTCCGGGCAGCACCCGTACCACGCGGCCCTTGTAGATGTTGCCCACATAACCGGGACGGGCCGCCCTTTCAATATGAAATTCAACCACATTGCCGTTTTCGAGCAGGGCCACCCTTGTCTCCCATGGCGCGACATTTATTATCAATTCCGAAGTCATGCAATGAACATAAAGCCTGAAAATGGAAAGCTCAAGTATAAAATTTCAGGTCGTTTCCCAAATACGTTTGCAATTTGCTGTCAGTAGTCTTAATTTGTTCTTATGGAAAAGAGGCAAAGTTTTCAGGGGAGCCGCAGAAGATGAGCGGTACTGCGCATGAACTCATGCCCTTTGTGCGGCAACTGAGGGAAGCCGCGTCTAATTACGCACACAAGCACTTCCCGCCGCGCTACAACGACCTTATAAATTCCTTCTGCCAGGTTGCCCAGCACGATTCGGGCCTCAAGGATTTTTTCAGGCTCTGCACAGCCGTGGTCTCTGCCATATCGTCTGGATTGTCAGGCGGATTCTATATGTACAATCGTGAAAGCAGGAAGCTTGAGCTCATGTGCGATACTGAAAATGGGCTCCATGATCCAGCCCTGGAGACGGATGACCTTATGGAGGGCAGGGACCTGTCAATGGAACATGAATGTGACAACCGTATTGTTTATCCGCTCTTTTCGCGTATGAAGGAGGAAGGCGAGCAGCCGGAGATGCCATGGGCCTGCGACCGTGAAACCTATAACAGCGTCTGTTGCAGACAGCTCAGGTCTCCTGATCCCTTTTACTCAAAACTGTTTATAATCGGCTGTTTTTCTGTTGCCCCGGCTGACAGCATGTTCCATGAGGACAGGCTCTTTTTTTCCACCCTTACACAGTGGATGGGCACCGAGCTTAACAAACGCATAACAGCCCTTCAGAACCTTGAGCATCTCTGTTTTCTCAGCGCCCTTGGCAAGGACATAGGCCATGATATAATAGTGCCTAACATGCGTTTTGCCTATCTTTTCAGGCAGCTTGACAAACAGATAGGCATGCTGGGCGACATTGAAAGGGAGCTTGAGGAGAGTGTCAGGGCGCATTGCGGACAGGAAAAACTCACTTCAATAGTTGAGAGGCTTGCCTCCCTTGGCAAGGATATTGATACCTGCAACAAGGAACTTCAGAAACAGCATGTTCAGATATCCACCTTTATTGAAAATGTGTTCCGCGAGGAGCATTTCAGCATGGGGCGTTTTGTCCCGCGGGTTGTAAAGAGTTTTGTTGAAGAGGATGTGATACTGCCGCAGCTTTCAGTGTACGAGACCCGTTTCAGGGAGAAGGGAATCAGTGTTGAGCGTCCTTCCAATATGTATAAACAGGATTTCCCCCTTCTTGTTGATGTCGGCCTTTTGTCACAGGTCTATGCCAATCTTTTTTCAAATGCCGTGAAATATACCGGCGAAATAACAGACAGGCATGGCAGAAAACGCAAGGTTATGGCCTATGGTTGTGAAAAGGTGAACGATTTCAGGGGAAGTGGAAGGAGAGGGATAAAATTCAATGTCTTTACAACTGGACGTCCCCTTTCACAGGAAGAGTGCAGGGCGATATTTTCAGAAGGAACGCGCGGGCGTAACACCCGTGGCGTCAGCGGTTCAGGCCATGGTCTTGCCTTTATACGCAGGGTGATAGAGGTGCATGGCGGCGAATTCGGCTGCGAGCCCACGGAGGAGGGAAACAATTTCTATTTTATCCTGCCCGTTCACGATATGGAAGAGGATTGACAGGGTGTTTTTTTATTCAAGATACAGGAAATTTTCCGAGGAACAGCGTCGCAAGCGGGTAAGGGACAGGCGTGTGCATCTTGCCAATGAGCGTACATTTCTTGCCTGGATAAGGACTGCCATTGCCATAATGGGGCTTGGTTTTATAGTGGAAAAGTTTTCCCTTTTTGTCATGTCCGGGATGAAGAACAGGCAAACAGAAGGGTACTCTGACCTTGAGTCCGCCACCTTGCTTGGCATAGCTCTTATGTTTATGGGAGGGCTGGTCGGCATCCTTGCCATGGCCCGTTACATTATGATTGACAGACAGATAGAGAATGACAGGTTTCAGCCTGTCATCTTTCTGGATATCCTTGTTGCCTGCATATTCCTGATACTTGTCGCGCTGAGCGTCTTTTTTCTCGTAAAGGGCGGGCAGCCTGCAACGGGTATTTTGGTGTGAGATCAGGAACTGTAAGGATTTTGTGAAAGTGCCGGGAACTGAATAAAGATGAAACATGT
>CAYXYO010000093.1:0-17584 GCA_964469365.1 uncultured Desulfobacterales bacterium
GGGCCGACACCTTGTTTATATCCTTGATGGATGTCTCAATATTGAGGTCAATATCCTGGGCCATTTTTACAAGGCTGTCATACCTGTCCCTCAGGCCTGCGACAAAAAGAGCCGCGTTGTCAAGAAGCGTTGTCCTCTCAGGCATGCCTTCAGCCACGTTTGCCAGGTCATCCCATGCGGCCCAGAAATTATCCAGCATGCCGTTCAGACCGTTTTCATCCACCTCGTTCAATATGCTCTCAATAATCTTGAGCCCGGCCTGACGGGTATCCTGCCCTGACATGATGGAAGTCTTGTCAAACAGGGTGCTGGTCACAAAACGGTCATAGTCCCTGGTTACTTCCAGTATGTTGGTGCCTGTTCCCACAGAACCCACATCAAGCTGGACAGGGGTTCTGCTGCTGCTTAACGCGTGCTGCTTTGAAAAACCCGGAGTATTGACATTCGCTATGTTATGACCTGTGGTGGTAAGGCTTGTCTGCTGGGCAATCAGGCCGGTTTTGGCTATATCAAGAAGACTTGCGAGACTCATGATGCGCTCCTTTCACTGCCAGGCTGCTGGATTTCCCTGTAGGATGATATGACTGACCTGACCACATCCTCTGAAGGAAAGGCTCCATCAGCGCCGCCAGCACTGTGGCGGAAATTGTTCGTATGGGATGATTGAAATTTTTTTCCTGTTATTCCGGGAGAGTAAGTCAAAGGTTCGCTTTTTTTTCGTCCTGCGAGAAGAGCGGCAAGCTCCGCGCTGCTTTCCATCTGTTCTGTTATCCACTTGTGAAGCCTGCTGTTTGTAGCCACGGCCCTGTTACGCGAGGCATCATACTGCCATTTCCACTCATTCAGCTTACGCAGATCTCCTGTGTTAACCAGCATTCTCAGGGCGGCCCAGCGGCTGTCAGTATCCCTGATGCCACATGCCCCAAGGAGCCTTTCAACAGTTTCAATCATCTGTTTTTCCCTGACGGATATCTGCCCGGCGAGGATATGTTTCGCCCTTGAAAGTTTGAGAAGGCCCTTGAGATCACGCCCCTTTAAGGCCTCCCATTCATGGTCAAGAATCAGGTTCATACTGTCCCAGGAATCTGAAACACCCTGGCATATCTTCCAGAAACTCTCTGGCAACACAGGAAGGTGACTGTCTTTCATGCGGCCTGTCATCATCTCTTCCCCCCCATGCCTGTATGACTCATCTGTTCATAAATCATCGCGGCAATGCCAAGGCTTTCCCGCTCTGCGGCAGCCCCGGCTATCTGCTGATCCAGCATATCCGTGTATATATCCTCAACCAGCCCTCCATCAAGCAGACTGTTTTCAGGAATTGTCTTTCTCATGGTCTGAAGCATCTTGTGTATAAATAGCGATTCGAAATCCCTGGCCGCCTGTTTCAGATCCGCATCCTCTTTCACATTTGAGGTAAACTTTTCCCTGTCCATGACTTCAGAGAAAAAACGCCCTGTTTCCATTGCCGAAACTGTCATGCTGCCGCTCCCTGTCAGTACCGTGTCTGATTCACCCTGTTAATAGATGAACCACCCGGAATTTTTTGCCTGTCAAGCCTGTTTGAAGATTGAAGGTCAGCCACTTGCCGCCAGAACAAACAGTCAAACATTATCAATAGTTATAGATAAAACAGTGTATAATTAAAATTGTACTGACAATTATAAAGCAAAAGAAGGGCCATGCGGAGGGCATGGGGAGTCTGACACCAGGAGACCCATGGCTTCCGCAGACAAAAATGATACTTTTTAACAGCGGTCAGGAAGGATTAAACAGAGGATGCGCGGTCATCTCATGAGGCGTATCAGCATAAGAATGATTGACAATGCCCATTAATCATGTTTTTTAACACGCAATGAGACAAAACGTGAATGCAGCCACAGCCATGCCGGAACCGGCATCAATGAACCGGCTGCCAAGAGTGCCACAGGCATCCAGAGGCCGGACAGCCCGTCAATGGAAACCAATGCCGCCAGCCCGGCAAACATCATTGCCGCCTGTCCCAGAAGAAGACTGACTGAAAAGGAAAACCAGCCCGGTCTTATATCGGCACCGCATTTTTTACAACTGTATCTTTTCAACGGTGCGAGTCTGGCCTTTTCCCATACTGAAAATTTATATTCTCCGCAAGCAGGGCATATAAGATTTATGCACATAACACCCTAATCCTACATTTATCTTCTCAGAATCCTTGATATGTATTGCTCGAGATTTTTTTCTCCAAACCCGGAAAATTCGAAAAATTCAAGCCCCATGCCCCTGGGACTGCGAAACCTCTGGACCCTGCGGACAATTGCCCTGGCCTCTATATAAACTTCCTCGTCCCCATCCTTGAAAAAAAACTTTAGATTGACGATACTGCCCTTGCTGAACAGATGCCTGGTTACCAGAAACATGCCGCCCAGGCCACAGTTGCTGGCAACCCCCTGGAGATAGGTCTTTGTTGCCTTGTCAACCTTTTCCTCATTAAACTGTACGGCTATATCTGTTGTAGCCCGTTTAAATTTTCTTTTTTCCTCAGACATGCTCCCTCCTCAACTAAAGGACACCACAGTTTCCTGTACGTTATGGTCAAAAACTTTGACACCCGACCTTCAAGACGTTGCAAGGCATTGTCAAAGATAAAACATACATGAACTTCTGTGTCAGGCATTTCGGCCAACTGCCGGAATCGGACATTTAACCCACTTGTTACAACCCCAAAAATCTATCTACTTATTAAGTAGTTTTCGTATCGACTATAATAACTCCCAATCTGTTTGCACAGTCCTTGTTAACTGAAATATACAAATACGCAACGACCAGCCATAGCCAGACAAAAAATATTATGGTTCCATCGCATGCCCCATTTCTTCGATCAGATATTAGTGTTGTCAACAAATAGAGTGTTGTCAACAAATAGAGTTGACAACCATGCAGGATTGTTGCTATGCTGTAGTTTTCCATTTCATCTGGAGGACACTGTAGTATTTCTGTAATTTTTATAATTATTGAAATATTATCTGTCTTGTGAGCGGCGGACGACTGCATTTGAAATGCAATATTTGAATCACTTTTACAATTTATTACTTTACGTTATGTTATGTAAGGAGGGTGTCGGTAATGAGCGACAAACCATTTATTCTCTGGTTTAATGAAATTGGCATTAAGGATGTGCCGTTGGTAGGCGGAAAGAATGCCTCGCTGGGAGAGATGTACCAGAATCTCACCAGCAAGGGCGTAAAGGTGCCTGGCGGCTTTGCGATAACCGCTGCCGCGTATCAGCATCTGCTCAAGGATGCCGGTATTGAGCAGGCAGTGCAGGACGCCCTGGACGGACTCGATACACATAACATCGAAGACCTTCAGCAAAAGGGACAGAAGGTCAGGGATATTATTCTCAACGCTAAATTTCCGGCTGACCTTGAGACGGCCATTATCGACGCCTACAAGAAGATGGAAGATGAGTACGGAACAAATGTTGACGTTGCCGTGCGTTCTTCCGCCACTGCGGAAGACCTTCCTGATGCGTCATTCGCCGGTCAGCAGGACACATATCTGAACATTACGGGCTACGAGGCGCTTATTGACGCGTGTCATCGCTGTTTTGCCAGCCTCTTCACAAACCGTGCCATCTCATACAGGCACGACAAGGGCTTTGGTCACTTTGACGTCTATCTTTCCATTGCCGTGCAGAAAATGGTCAGGAGCGACAGCTCAAGCTCAGGCGTGATGTTCACCATGGACACTGAAAGCGGTTTTGAAGACGTTGTGTACATAACAGGAGCATGGGGACTTGGAGAGAACGTGGTTCAGGGAGCTGTAAACCCTGATGAATTTTATGTGTTCAAACCGACCCTGAAGCAGGGTTTCAGGCCTGTTGTAAGCAAGCGGCTGGGCCTTAAGCAGAAAAAGATGATCTATGCCAGCGGTGGCGACGAACCTGTTGCCAATATCGAAACGACACCTGAAGAAAAGGCGACCTTTGTACTTACTGAAGATGAGCTTGTCACCCTCGCAAAGTGGGCGTGTATTATTGAAGACCATTACCAGAAGGGCATGGATATAGAGTGGGCCAAGGATGGTGACGGCAAGGAGGTCGGCACAGGCGATCTTTTTATTGTTCAGGCCCGTCCTGAAACGGTCCATTCCCAGAAAGACGCCAACTTCATGGAGACCTACAGGCTCAAGGAGAGCGGTGAAATTCTTGCGACCGGAAACGCCGTTGGCGGCAAGATCGGTCAGGGCGTTGTAAATGTCATTGAAGACGCGACCCAGATTACCAAGTTCAACAAGGGCGAGGTGCTGGTTACTGACATGACCGACCCTGACTGGGAACCCATTATGAAAATCGCCTCTGCCATTGTAACCAACCGTGGAGGCCGTACCTGTCACGCAGCCATTGTTTCCAGGGAGCTTGGAATCCCCTGTGTTGTAGGCACTGAAAACGGCACGGAAAAGGTGAAGACCGGTCAGGAAGTTACTGTCTCATGCTGTGAAGGTGAAGAAGGCAGGATTTATAAAGGTCTCCTTGAGTTCGAGGTTGACCGTATTGATTTTTCTGAAATTCCAAAGACCAAGACCAAGGTCATGATGAACGTGGGCATACCTGAGCAGGCCTTTGCCCAGGGCCAGATACCCAATGAGGGGGTAGGGCTTGCGAGGCTTGAGTTTATCATAAATTCGCATATAGGCATCCATCCCCTGGCGCTCCTCAACTATGAGGAACTCAAGGCAAAGGCGGCCAGTGACTCGCAGATAGCCGAAACAGTAGCCCAGATTGATGAAAAGACCATAGGTTATGACAACAAGGCAGAGTTTTTTGTGGACAAGCTCGCCCAGGGAATTGCCACCATTGCCGCGGGGTTCTATCCCAAGGATGTTATCGTAAGGATGTCCGACTTCAAGAGTAACGAGTACGCCAACCTTATCGGCGGCCAGATATATGAACCAGAAGAGCATAACCCCATGATCGGCTGGAGGGGTGCGTCACGTTACTACGCGCCTGTGTTTGAGCCCGCCTTTGAGCTTGAGTGCAAGGCCATGAAAAAGGTGAGGGACGACATGGGACTGCACAATGTCAAGTCCATGGTGCCCTTTTGCAGGACCGTTGAAGAAGGTAAGAAGGTCATAGGCGTAATGGAGAAATATGGTCTCAAGCAGGGTGAGAACGGACTTGAAATATATGTCATGTGCGAGATCCCCAGCAATGTAATCCTTGCCGACCAGTTTGCCGAGATATTCGACGGTTTCTCCATAGGCTCCAATGACCTGACCCAGCTTGCCCTGGGCCTTGACCGTGATTCCGAGCTGGTATCCCACATCTATGACGAGCGTAATGACGCTGTAAAGCGTCTTGTGCGCCAGGTCATTGATACTGCCAAGGAGAAAGGCCGCAAGATCGGTATATGCGGTCAGGCCCCCAGTGATTTTCCTGATTTTGCGGCGTTTCTTGTGGAGTGCGGCATAGATTCCATGAGCCTTACGCCTGACACAGCCGTAAAGACACTGCTCCTTGTGGCTGAAAAGGAGAAGGAACTGGGAATATCAGCATGATTGCATTTCAGGTGACGGGCTTTGACAGCCCGTTACCTGTTTATAGGCATGTTTCAGGATAATATTGTGTAACCGATAGGGATTTAGACAGAAAATTTGAGAGAGGGGTTAAGAATGAAAGAGATAGCACTTTTTTTTCTGATATGTATTTTTTCCGTTGGCACGGCCTGTGCATCAGGTCATGGAGGGGGACATTCAGCATCGTCATCCATTACCCCCGCAAAGGCGCTCAAGGATGTGGTCGAGGGGAATGACGCCTTTGTAAAGGCGGGCAGTCCGGCAGATTTTGAAAAGTACGCAAATTCCCAGCATCCCTTTGTGACCATGATTACATGTTCGGATGCCAGGGTCCATCCCACCATCTTTAATTTCAATCCCATTGACAACGTCTTTGTTATCAGAAATGTGGGCAACCAGATTTATAACTCATGCGGTTCCATTGATTATGGCATCTATCATCTGCATACGCCTGTTCTGCTGATACTTGGCCATACGCACTGCGGCGCTGTAAAGGCCGCCATGGGTGATTACGCAGGGGAATCAACATGTATAAAGAATGAACTTGACGGTCTTCATCTTCCACTTATGTGGGATGACGGTCAGGGCACCTTTGAAAAACGGTGGCTTGACAATGTGGAAAGAAATGTTGACTTTCAGGTGAAATACTGCGTTAAAAAATATCATGACCTCATAGCAGAGGGCAAACTGGCCGTTGTCGGCGCGGTTTATGACTTTCTTAACGCTTACGGTCATGGTCATGGCCGTGTTGTAATCACAAATCTTAACGGTCAGGTCTGCCCCAATGCCATCAAGGCTTCACCTGCGCTGTCAGACGTGGCCGGCGCCCTGAAGAACATGGTTGTTGACAGAAAAACAGACGGCAGATAACCTTTTCATATCTTCTAAAAACCGGTCCGTCCGTGCTGTCAGGTGCAGTCCGGACGGATTTTTGTTTATGGATGGCAGGTATCTCTTCCATGTACAGAAATATCCTGATAATAGTTGTTTTTCTCCTGCTGTTACCTCGCGTGTCAGGGGCGGAAGGTCCTGTTCATGTTTTCGCAAGCATACTGCCTGAGAAAAATTTCATAGAAAAGGTTGGCGGCGGGAAAGTGGATGTAACCATACTGCTTCCCCCGGGCCGCAGCCCTGCCACCTACACGCCCACACCGGCACAGATGGCTGCCCTGAGCCATGCCTCAATATATTTCAGCATAGGGGTGCCCTTTGAAAAAGCCCTGCTTCCAAAATTGCGCCATGAGGAGAATATGCCTGAAATAGTTGATATTACCGCGGGCATAGCCAGGCGTGGCATGACAACTCCAGATCTGCGCGGTGAGCCTGATCCGCATGTATGGCTTGCCCCTGAAAATGTGAGGATCATGGCTGGCAACATCCTTGATGCGCTGTCACGCCTTGATCCGGGCAACAGGAAATACTATTCGGAAAACTGCATGCGCTTCAGGAAAGAGCTTGATTTGCTTGACAAAAAACTCAAAAAGATACTTGCCCCCTTTAAAGGCAGAAAGATCTATGTGTTTCATCCCGCATTCGGTTACTTTGCCTCTGCCTATGGCATGGAACAGGTAGCTGTGGAGACAGGTGGCAGTTCACCCTCTCCCCGTCATATTGCTGAACTCATCAGGATGGCAAGGAGGGACCGGGTCAGAACAATATTTGTACAGCCCCAGTTCCCTTCAAAGAGCGCAAGGACGATTGCGGATGCCATAGGCGGTTCTGTCGTGCCTGTTGACCCTCTGGCTGAAGACTATATCGGCAACATGGAGA
Organism: uncultured Desulfobacterales bacterium; assembly: GCA_964469365.1. GTDB lineage: Bacteria > Desulfobacterota > Dissulfuribacteria > Dissulfuribacterales > QOAL01 > CAYXYO01. The sequence goes on from CAYXYO010000093.1 coordinate 7,324, forward strand.
GACTGGCCGGGCGTATGGCCTCTTCCCTGGAAACACCTTAAGACAATGTCCGGGAAATTCACAAGTTATAGATGAGCGGGCCTGAAAATGTCATAGAGGTAAAGGACCTGGTCTTTTCCTATGGGAATCATGTGGTGCTTCAGAATGTCTCCTTTACCATCAGGGACAGGGAGCTTGTAAGCATAATCGGCCCCAATGGCAGCGGCAAGACGACCCTGTTGAGGCTCCTTCTCGGCCTTCTTCGGCCTGACAGCGGTCACATCAGCATACTGGGCAGCGCGCCTGAAGAAAAACGGGGCCGTATTGGATATGTGCCGCAACAGCGTCAGTTTGACCTGCAGTTTCCCATGACCTGCTTTGACATGGTCCTTATGGGCAGGGCAGGTAAGGGATTGTTCGGACATTATTCAGCAGATGACCGCAGAATTGCCATGGGGGCAATGGAGCAGACCGGAATTGCTGACAAAAAGGACCTCCCCTTCTCTTCCCTGTCAGGCGGTCAGAGGCAGAGGGCACTTATTGCAAGGGCCCTTGCAGTGGAACCGGCAATACTTTTTCTGGATGAACCCACATCCTATGTGGACAGCACTGCCGGAGAGAGGCTTTACAGACTTTTCAGGGAACTGAGCAGCAGGTTTGCCATTCTCATGGTATCCCATGACATAGGTTTTGTATCCACATGGGTGGATACTGTGTTATGTGTGAACAAACAGGCAGTCATACACCCCACAAGCAAACTTACTGGTGAGATGATTAACGAGCTCTATCACGGCGATGTGGAGATGATAAGGCATAACCATATATGTTCAGAAAGGGGACACAGCAGTTGCAGACCTTCCTGATGGACATAGCCTCATTTACCTTCCTGCAGCACGCCCTTGCCGCTGGTATTCTCGCATCTGTTTCATGTGGCATAGTGGGGAGCTATGTGGTTACAAGGCGCATCTCATACATAGCCGGGGCCATTGCCCACTGCACCCTTGGAGGCATGGGGGCCGCCATCTATTTTAACAGGGAAATGGGATGGAGCCATGCCACTCCCCTTGCAGGCGCTGTTGCCGCGGCACTTTCCGCGGCTGTTATCATAGGCCTTGCGCGTCAGTACGGACAACAGCGGGAAGACAGTGTTCTTGGAGCAATATGGTCCACTGGCATGGCAGTGGGCATACTGTTCATCAGCAGGACAGGCGGATACAATGAAGACCTTATGGGATACCTCTTTGGCAATATCCTGATGGTATCCACAAGGGATTTGTGGCTGATTGCAGCCCTTGATGTGGTTGTCATTATTTTTACCACGCTCTTTTACAACAGGATCGTGGCAAGCTGCTTTGATGAGGAGTTCGCTCAACTTGCCGGTATCAATGTAAATTTTTTCCACATGATGCTTCTTCTTATGACGGCCCTGACTGTCGTAACCCTTGTACAGGTTGTGGGGCTTGTTATGGTAATCGCCCTGCTCACCCTTCCGGCGTCTGCGGCCTCCGTCTGGGCGACACGTCTGTCAGGCATGATGTTCCTTTCAATCATCTTGTCAATGCTTGCCGTTACCGGAGGACTTGCGGTGAGTTACGGCCCTGATCTGCCGTCAGGCGCTGTTATCATCATGCTTTCCGCAGGCATCTATCTGCTCTCGATCGTCATGGCAAGGTTCAGGGGAGGCAGGAGGTGATGGTTTGCCGGTTGCTTGCGATTTTTTTCTGCTGGAAAGTTTATCTCATAATACCCATTGCGGTAAAGAGCAGGTAAAAGGCAAGCCACACGCCAAGGGCGGCGAACCAGTTTTTTCTGTTGTCTGCCCATGGAAGAAACAGCAGGATAGCCACAGGGATTGAAGGCACCATTATTCCGGCATAAAACGGTTCGACATCCCTCAGCAGCTCCTGTATTCCTATGAAAAACCAGGGTCCCTTTATGAGTGTTACATTTTCGCCTGGCAGATCAATGGGAGCCGGGACAAGGCAGGCCCAGACAGCGCATAATGTTGCGACAGTGAAAAAAGAATCCCTTGAAAGTATTACTTTTCTGGTGTGATACCAGGTGCCAAGGGCCCAGCATACGGCTGTAAGGAAAATATGCACCGTATATACACGGTTTACCCCTTCCCTTTCAATTGCCAGCAGAAACCTGTTCAGGGCGTGTCCGGCAAAGGGGATGTCAAGGACCAGGTGTTCGGCAATGGCGCCTGCCGCCTGCCCTGTTCCGTCAAAACGGAGTACATAGCCTGTAAAAAGGGCCATTACGGCAAGGGGAAAGGTGAGTCCGGCGACAGCCCACCTTCTCTTTCCTGACGCTGGAGCGTCCTTTCCGGAGAGCCTTGGCAGGGCGTCAAGCCTCTGGACAATGTGGGCCACAAGAAGGACGACAAAAAACTGGCTTGACCAGAAATGGAGGGAACGCCAGAAGGCCCCGAAGGGAAGTTCCGCTTCCATTGCCACGGCAGATACAAAGGGGAGGGCAGCCTCATATTGAAGGGCCACAACAAAACCGGACAAGATGGAGACGGTCAGGGCGGCTGTGGAAGCCTCTCCGAACCCGGGTGCGGATTTCATGTCACAAGAACCACATATCCCCGGTTGTCCTCAAGGGTTCTGACCTCATAACGGGGCAGATCCCTTTTGGCAGGCCCGGCTATGTAATGTCCGTTCCTGGTAAAACGGCTCTGATGGCAGGGACATATAAACTGTCCCTTCCTTTCATCATAGTTGATTATACAGCCAAGGTGCGTGCATCTCCTTGAAATGGCAACCGGCCCGTCAGGGGTGACAAACAGGGCGAAATCATGTTCCATCACATGCTGGCCTGCCCTGAAGCTGCCTGCCACTGTAACCTTTTTCGGCGGTCTGAATCTCTCCGCGGTGACAAAACGGTAAAGGGGCCATGAAGCACACAGGGAGATTACGCCAAATATTACCCGTTTAAGAAAACTGCGCTTGTCCATGGCTATCTGCGGAAGATTGAAAAGAGGATTGTAAGAATGATGCTTATAACGATACAGGTGCCCAGGGGAAAGGCAAAGACAAAATTTTCTTTTTTTATCACTATGTCGCCAGGTATGCGCCAGCCGCCGGGGAGCTTGTCCATGATCACAAGGAGCAGCCCGGAAAGGCTGATGAAGAGTCCGGCTACAATGAGGGTTTTTCCAATCTCATGCATTGCGAGGTTTACAGGTTATGCCTTTTGTTGTCCTTTATCAGTTCCTTGAAGAGACGTTCAGCCCTTTTGGCATAACGCTCCTGCTCACTGTATATGCATCCGCAATATGGCTGACGGTATATTTCCATCTCTTTTGCCATCTCTATGCCTTCAAACCACCCTTCACGGAAATCCCTGTACAGAAATTCCAGACCGTATTTGTTGCCTATGGAAAAGCCAAGCAGTTTTATCAGGTCATGCATCTGATAGGTGCTGTACAGCAGTGTGGTGCTGAATGCTGAAAAACCATAGGAGATGGCAATTCTCGCTGTCATTTCAAGACGTATCCTGTAACATTCAGGGCATCTCACCCTGCGTTCCCGCTTGCCCTTCATCTGGTTAAGCCAGAAAGTGACGCCGTAGTCTTCCGATTCCGGCGGAATGTCCCATATCACTCCAAACCTTTTCTTTTCCGCCACATCCCTGAGGGCCTGGAGACGGCGTTCATATTCACGCCAGGGATGAATGTTGGGGTTGTAAAAATAAACAGTAGTATCGACACCTTCCAGGTTCAGTCTGTCAAGGGGATACAAAAGACATGGAGCGCAACAGGCATGAAGAAGCAGTCTCATCAAAGCACCTTTTCATAATAATCATTGCCCTGGCGGTCTATGATTACCACCGCAGGGAATTCCCTGAATTCCATCCTGAACAGGGCCTCCGGGCCGAGTTCGGGAAAGGCCGCGACCTCGCATGAGGAAATCTTTTCTGCCAGACAGGCCCCGGCCCCGCCAAGGGTTGCCAGGTAGACCGCCCCATGCGACCTGAGCGAGGAACGCACTTCCTGACTCCTTTTCCCCTTTCCCATGACGGCCTTTACGCCAAGTGCCAGGATCTGCGGGGTGTAGGCATCCATTCTGTAACTGGTTGTAGGCCCGGCAGAGCCAACCGGCATGCCTGGCGGCGCGGGAGACGGGCCTGTATAGTAGACAAGCGCGCCATCCAGTTCCACTGGCAACTGCTGTCCATTTTTGAGCAGCTCAATCATTTTTCTGTGGGTCTGATCCCTGCCGGTATACGCCGTGCCGCTGAGAAGCACCCAGTCTCCAGGGGCAAGAGAGGATATGTCATCTTCATTCAATGGAAGTTCAAGACGTTTTGCCCCAGGCATTTCCCTGGCGGCAGACTCACTGGTTGCATGGCTGAAAAATATATCCTCGGCACTCCATCTGCCGTTTATGAAACTGGCAGACGCCCTTCTTGCCGCGTGACACTGTATGTTGACAGCAACAGGCAGGCTGGCAATATGGCACGGAAAGGTCTCCACAGCCACCCCCAGGCAGGAAACTGTGCCGCCAAGTCCCTGTGGTCCGTTTCCAAGGGCGTTTATTGCGGTCTCCATCTCTGTTTCAAGCTCTGCCACATCCTGAGCGGGATTTTTCAGCCCAAGGGGTCTTAAAAGCGCCTTTTTGGAAAGCAGGGCCGCCTTTTCCATGGTGCCGCCTATGCCAACGCCCACGATTCCTGGAGGACACGGATTCGGGCCGGCCTTTCTGACCTGGGCTGTAACCGCTTCCACAATGCCCCTGCGTCCGGCTGAAGGCGGCAACATGAAGAGAGCGCTCATGTTTTCGCTGCCGCACCCCTTGGGCATTACTGTTATCCTGCTTTCCGGCCCCCCGGAGTATTCGACATGGATGACAGCCGGCGTGTTGTTGCCGCTGTTCTTTCTTGAAAGGGGCTCACAGACTGAAGAACGCAGATACCCTCCAACAGTGCCTTCAGCCACGCCGCGATTTATCTCCTGTTCAAGGTCTCCCCTAACAACGGTTCCGGGGGCAAGTTCAAGGAAGATTACGTCAATGCCCGTATCCTGACAGACAGGCAGGCCCTTTGAGGCGGCAAGGGCCGCGTTTTCCATGATGATGTCAAGAATGATTCTGCCGGTTTGCGACGATTCCCTGCCTCTTGCCGCTTCAAGCCCGGCGTAAACATCTGCCGGCAGCCTGCGGTTTGCATTGATAACCAGCTCTTTTACAATATCGCCAACGCTTTCCGCTGAAATCATGTCAGACATCCGGATACCCCGCTCAAAACCTGCTCAGCATGCTGCCCTGCCTTTTCTCAGAACAGAAATAATGTGTTCCAGTTCATCATGGCTTTCAAACTTTATTTCCAGCCTGCCCCCCTTTTTGTCACGCCCTGTTATTACCTTTACACGGGAACCTACAAGTTCAGTAAGATCGTGATTGAGACGCCTTGTGTCAGGGTCTTCCACCGGAGTTTTTTTCTCAGGCAAGGTCCCGCCGTTTTTTTCTATCTTGCGGGCAAGGGCCTCGGCCTGCCTGACAGACAGCCCTTTCTTTACTATCCTGTCACGCAGCAGACGCCTGCCTTTGTCAGACTCCACCATGAGTATGGTCTTGGCGTGGCCCATGCTGTAACGCTCGTCAAGGAGGTCCTGCCTGGCAAACCCGGGAAGTTGAAGCAGCCTGAGAAAATTGGCCACGGTTGAACGGTCACGCCCCACCTTCGCGGCAGCCTCGGCCTGGGTGAGCCCCATCTCCTCTATGAGACGCTGGTACGCCATGGCCTCTTCAATGGGGTTCAGGTCTTCCCGTTGTATGTTTTCAATAAGGGCAAGCTCAAGGACTTCGTCAGGACTGATATCCTTTATGACAACAGGAACGGTGTTGACCCCGGCCTGCCTCGCGGCTCTCCACCTCCGCTCTCCTGCCACTATCTCGTAGCAGTCATCCACTTCCCGTACAACAAGGGGCTGAAGCACGCCCTTTTCCCTTATGGATTCAGCCAGTGTCTCAAGGGCGTCCCTGGACATGGTTTTGCGGGGCTGGTCAGGGTTGGGCCTGATTTTTTCCACCGGGCAGAGAAAAAAGCCCGGATCGTCAGCCTTGCATATATCCCTTGATGACAGAAGGGCGCCAAGGCCCTTGCCAAGACCGGTTTTTTGCTTCATCTGGTTTTCTCCTGGCGGTTCAGAACCTCCCTGCACAGGGCAAGATAACTCTCCGCGCCCTTTGATTTGGCATCATAATAAAAGATGGGCCTGCCGTGGCTCGGACTTTCGCTCAAACGGACATTTCTCGGTATGACTGTCCGGTACACCTGGTCACGAAAGTGTGTCCTTACCTCCCTGGAGACCTGAAAGGCAAGCCTTACACGTCCATCATACATTGTAAGGAGCAACCCTTCAATATAGAGCCTCGGATTAAAATTGTGTTTTACAAGGCGGATTGTCTGTACAAGCTGGCTCAGGCCCTCGAGGGCGTAATATTCACACTGTAGCGGAATGATGACTGAATCGGCGGCCACCAGGGCGTTAAGGGTGACAAGGCCCAGTGAGGGGGGACAGTCCAGTATCATGAAATCATATCCTTCAATACTTCTGAGCATCTTCCTGAGCACATATTCCCGTTCCTTTACAGAGGCCAGTTCGGTCTCTATGCCGACAAGATCCATGTTGCATGGCAGGAGGTCAAGATTTTCACATACATCCCTGACAATTACCCCCTCCGGGGCCGCCTGCCCTGTCATCAGGTGATAAAGATGCATGTCCAGCTCTTCATGCGATACGCCTGTCCCGCTTGTGGCGTTGCCCTGGGCGTCACAATCAACAAGCAGCACCTTTTTTTTCAATATGGCAAGGCCTGCCGCAAGATTGACAGAGGTGGTTGTCTTTCCGACTCCACCCTTCTGATTGGCAACACATATGACTTTAGCCATTTATCGGCCCCCCGGGATTGTCTGTCGGATTACTGGAAGATATATGTACGCGCATAATCATGACAATTTGCAAAAAATGAACCAGTGTTTTAACATGGCGCAATAAACTGCTTTGAGGAACTGTCGCAAAATCGCCTCCTGGCCTGTTGCCGGGTCGTTTCTGAAATGAAAATTTCATATCTGTCTGATATGTTGGGTTTCTGGTTTGTTTGCTCCTCGCCTTGAACCGGAAAATCCAATTTTTCAAGACATCCTTTACACAACAGGGTTATTTTGACGAGGTAATAAACAATAGCAAAAATATACGGCAATATCAAAGGACTTTCTCCTGGAGACAAAAAAATACTGGAGCGGTTGTATCACCGCAGGGTCCCGAAGGACCTGCTCGTCACGGAAGAGGCCGCAAGGAAACTGGCGGATTTTTCCATGGAAACAGGTCGTCAGGCAGCCATGCTTGTGAACCGGAAGGGACAGGTGACCCATGTCATAGCCGGAGATTCCCAGGGCATCTATATCCCTGATCTCTCTGTTTACAGAAGGGGCGCTGACAGGCTCAAGGGGCTGAGATGTATTCATACCACCCTTTCCGGGAAACCCGGCCTTACCCATGAGGATCTGACTGACATGGCCCTCCTCCGCCTTGACGCCATGGCCGTAATAGATGCGGGAAACATGTCTGTGCATATGGCGCATCTGCTGCCTGAAAATCCTGAAAACAGGCAGTGGGATGTGTATGAATGGAGGCATGTGCGGGACGTTGATATCGATTTTGAGACATTTGTCACTTCCCTTGAGGGTGAAATCAGAAAACAGCGCAGGGCAAGGGGCGCGCGCAGGGGCGAGGAACAGGCCATACTTGTTCATGTGGGGCCGGAGTCACGGGAAGAAGCTGAAAAGAATCTTGAGGAACTCGCACGGCTTGCGGCAACCGCGGGCGTGGATGTTATTGATACCGCAACCCAGCGTACAGTCAGACCCAATCCGGCCTCTCTCATGGGCAAGGGAAAACTGAAGGACCTGCTCATAAGAAGTCTCTATCTTGGCGCGACAATGATAATCTTCAACTGTGAGCTTTCACCTGTCCAGGCCAACAACATTGCGAAAATGATGGAACTCAAGGTCCTTGACCGGACTCAGTTGATACTCGACATATTTGCCGCCAGGGCCAGGACGAGGAGCGGAAGGCTGCAGGTGGAACTCGCCCAGTTGAGATACATGCTTCCAAGGCTCACGGGCAGGGGTATTGCCATGTCGCGTCTCATGGGCGGAATAGGGGGCAAGGGGCCTGGAGAAACAAAGCTTGAGGTTGACCGCAGGCGAATCAACAAGAGGATAGCCGCCCTGGAAAAATCCATAAGGGCCATTTCAAAAGAACGGCGGGAACAGAGGAAACGCAGGCACAAGGGCTGCCTGCCCGTGGCCTCTATAATAGGATATACGAACGCGGGCAAGTCAACCCTTCTCAACCGTCTGACAGGAAGCAGCGTTACGGCGGAAGACAAGCTTTTTGCGACCCTTGACCCGACTACACGTCAGTACTGTTGCGGTGAAGGGGTGCAGATACTGCTTTCCGACACAGTCGGTTTTATAAGGTTCATGCCGGAGGAGATACGCACTGCCTTCAGGGCGACCCTTGAAGAACTTGAGGAGGCGGATATCTTTATCCATGTTATTGATATCTCAAGTCCTCACATGAAAGAGGAAAAGAGGGCAGTGGAAGATATACTGGCGGAAATGGACCTGCTGGACAGGCCCAGGCTCGTGGTCTATAACAAATATGACAGGCTGGGTGAGCGCGCGTGTAAACTTCCTGACGACGGATTTGTTGTTTCCATAAAAACCGGCCATGGACTGGCAGGACTCAAGGCGGCAATTACCGAAAAGGCGGCAAGGGGCAGGGTATCCTTCAGGTAGCGCCGACGCGGGCGGAGCAGGCCGGGCAACCCGGCGGACAGATGCCATCTCCCCACAGGCTCAAGTAATTTTTATTATCAAATCTTCTGGCTCTCATTCATCGCATGCTATGGTTTCAATAGCCACCCACCTGCACTGGGAACGGTTTTTGATTCTTACCTGCACAAATTTGCTGACCCTGCCATAACAGTTGAACTCAGGATATTCGTAACCCAGTATCCTGCCTTCTCCGCCTCTGTTTCTGTTCAGTTTGAAATCCCTGGCGACAACATGCAGGTCATACTTGCAACTGAACAGTTGTGTGTTTTTCTTGATGGGCAGGATCTTGCCATCCAGTATCAGTTGGTAAAATTCAGCCTGTAAAGGATCGGAATGCAGTTGTTCAGGCCTGCTTATAATCAGGTCTGACTGTGTGCGGAGCGGGACATTGATGCCGTGATAAAAGAGAAAACAGGCCTTGTTGATAAGATAGGGTTCGGTTACAGAGAAGTTGTCATCCTTCGCATAACATTTGCCTCCCGCCGAAGCACATGGATTTGCCATAAAGGAAAATAACAGCGCCATGCAAAACCCCGCAAGAATACCGGAGAAAGACCTCATTTTTTTCTCTTTGCCTCCTGTATTTTTCTTTTTTCAGCTCGATATCCTTTTAGAAAAAGGTATTTATATAATTTGTTAAATAAAAACAAACTCGTTTTTTCATTTTTATCCTTCAGAAACATTGCCGTTCCGCGGATGACCGGGGCAGTCAGGTCATTAATTGCCAATCTTCTTAAAAGTTCCCTGATATTACCCCATGAGAAAGGTTTTTTCATATCCAGGAGATAGTTGAATTTTTTGTTGAGCATTGCAGCCGTTTTGCCGTCGCAGTTATCTTCCCATCTGGCAAAGAGTTCTCCATACCTCTCAACCTTGCGCAGATAGCCTTCCGGACTTCTGAAATGATAGTGCCACGAGACAGCGCGGTTATTGTAAACTATCTTCATCCCCTTGAGAAAAAGTCTGTATCCGAACTCGGTATCCTCTATCCCGCTGGCATGAAACATCTCTTCATCAAAACGTATATCAACAAATTCACGTTTCAGTGAGACATTGGTCGTTCTGAACTGGATCCAGTCGTCCATATCCCACTCAAGTTCATCCATGGCATCCCATGTTTCCGTCACGTTGCCAAGACGCATGAGGGGCGTTATTTCCAGTTCAGGCGGATCTGCCACCCTGCCAAGCACCACATAATTTTTGTCTGGATAATCCCTGTGGCTCCTGAAATGCTCTTCCATGAAATGCCGTTCAGGCACAGTGTCGCTGTCACTGAAAATGATTATTTCCCCTGACGCCACATCCAGCCCGCGGTTTCTGGAGCCTCCCGCTCCAAGAGACGTTTTGTTTCTTATCAGGGTAACATTGGGTGAGGCAAGTTCCGCTGCCACAACATCTTGCAGATTGTCAGTGGAAACATCATCCACCA
>CAYXYO010000094.1:0-2635 GCA_964469365.1 uncultured Desulfobacterales bacterium
TGCCGGGCGCCATGAGGTCCTTGTGACACTCACGACATCCTGATTCATACGCTTCGTGATAGTATGGACCACGATTTTTCCAGAGCTTGAGCCAGTCTGTCTTCTTCCCCATTTTGTGCGCCTTTATGTCGTGGAGACCGGCCTTTGTTTTGGTTATGAGATAGTTTGCCAGGGAATCGTGGGGCAGGTGACAGTCCACGCATCGCGCCACGATTATGCCCTTGGCATTGGGGCCGTGGGGTCCTGCGGCCCATGCCTTGTGAAAAATGTTCATTTCGTGGCATGAATTGCAGAATTCAACCGTGCTTGTTGCCTGTATCTGTTCCGCGCTGATATATGCCACGATCATGGCAACCGTAAATCCCGCAATAAGGGATAGGATTACAGCTACCTTGCAACTCCTGTTTTTTTTCATGGAAGCCCTCCCGCTTTGGTTCATGTAAATACGATAATTATTATCCTGTTTGATGTATTTTATAACAAGGTCAGGTAAAAGTGTTATTAAAGTTGTTTCTTTTTTGTTAATATGGCGGTTTGACGGCTGCAATGTGTTGAAAATAAAATAGTTTTGCGTGTAAAAATATTTTTGATGCTTGTTGTTGGGGTAAGTATGGGGCAGGAACATCAAGTTATGTTTCAAACAGGTGTTCCATTGCTTCTGCCAGGGAGCCGGCGTTGATAATCCTGACCCTGTTTGATTTTTTGACTGTGTTTTGCCTGCATACAGGTGTGACGCAGGTGTGGAATCCAAGCCGTTCGGCTTCGAGTATTCTGAGATCGCTTCCCGGAACAGGTCGGATTTCTCCTGTCAGGCCAATTTCTCCGAATATTGCCGTCCCTGCCCTGAGTGGTTTTTCAAGAAGGCTTGATATGAGTGAGGCGGTTATCCCCAGGTCAGCAGCAGGTTCAGTTATTTTGAGTCCTCCGGTTGCGTTGATAAAGATATCCTTGTCATACAGTGGGTAATGCAGGTGTTTTTCCGTTACTGCAACAAGAAGGGCAAGGCGGTTGGCATCCACGCCTGTAGATGTTCTTCTTGGCATGGCAATATAGGATTGTGTTACCAGTGCCTGTATTTCCACAAGAATGGGGCGCGTTCCTTCCATGCATGGCACCACTGCCGATCCAGAGCTGTCCCCCATGTTGTTACCCATGAAAAGTGCCGAGGGATTTTCCACTTCAGTGAGCCCCTTGTCTGTCATCTCAAATACACCTGTCTCAAATGTCGGGCCGTACCTGTTTTTTACGGTTCTCAGCATTCTCAGGCTCTGGCTTCTGTCTCCTTCAAAGTAGAGGACACAGTCCACAAGGTGCTCCAGCGCCCTGGGGCCTGCGATAACACCGTCTTTTGTTACATGTCCAATTATGATGACCGGTATTGACAGCTGTTTTGCCAGTATCATAAGCCAGGATGTGGCTTCGCGGATTTGTGAGATGCTTCCCGCTGCCGAAGTGAGGTTTCCTGATGTCATGGTTTGTATGGAGTCAACGGCAATGAAATCCGGCTTTAGCCTGTTTGCCATCTCCATAAGCAGGTCTGTCCTGGTTTCCGGCACGGACCAGAGGGATTCCGGGCATGCGCCAAGGCGTTCAGCGCGTGCCTTGATCTGTTCCATGGATTCCTCACCGCTGGCGTACAGCACTTTTTCACCACGTGAGGCAATGCGTATCAGTGACTGGAGTAGTATTGTCGATTTGCCAATCCCTGGTTCTCCTCCAAGCAATACAAGGCTTCCACGGACAAAGCCACCGCCAAGTATGCGGTCGAACTCTGTTATTCCTGATGAGAGCCTTTGGCCTTCATTGCTTTTGAAAGACGCAAGGGGCCCTGGCGCATGGATTGTGGTTGCCAAGGTGTTGGCCGGGGAGTCAGGTTGTCTTGTCTGTTCCTGAATTGTGTCCCATTCCCCGCAATCAGGGCATCTCCCAAGCCATTTGGGTGATTCGTGCCCGCATTCAATACATATAAATGTTGTTTTCGCCTTTTTCATAATCTGTTTTCCCTGATTGATAAGTATACAGGAATCATATCTGCTGAACCATAATTTATTGTAAGACCCGGCAGATAAAATTTAATTATTTTTGCCCCACTTTATACCACTATAGGAGTTGTGTTGATAATATTTTGTTTTTACGGTATATTTAATTATGTCTTTTTTTGTTGGCTGCGGAATGTTAACCTTTTCTTAGGGTAAGGTATGGTTAATCCTTTTTTGAAAACTATTTAAGAAAGTCAAAAAGTTGTGAGATAGACAAACTTTGCTTCCTAGATAACACTCTGTTTTTTTTAAAATAAAAAAAAATCAATTTAGCCCGGTTTTTGCTTGACATGCAGCGTTGTTATGAAATAAGGTGGCGTAAAGTGGTATAAAGTGGGGTAAACATGTTTAGAGGCAAGTCTGCCCATACGCTTGACGCAAAGGGAAGGTTGAGCGTACCGGCAAGATTCAGGGAAGTACTTAAAACGACCTATGAAGACAGCAGGTTCATGGTAACAAACCTGCCCAACTGTCTTGCGGCCTACCCCATGCCGGTCTGGCAGAAAATAGAAGAGAAATTTAGTGATGTCCTTTTCGGCCCCCCCGCTCTTCTGAAGCTAAAAAGATATCTCCTTGGCCCTGCCGTTGAATGCAGG
>CAYXYO010000095.1:0-8664 GCA_964469365.1 uncultured Desulfobacterales bacterium
GAGCCTGTCAAGTCTGTCACACATGACTGAAAGCATATCTGCATCAACATTGATATCAGCATACTGTTCAATATCAGGCAGGCATACCCTGTTGGTAATATCCTGCCATGACTGTTCATGAAATGTGGGAGGACCCGGCAGATTGCAGGCATCCTGTGCCATGCAGCCCATAACAATCTGCGGAAACATTATATCGTTTCCACCAACAGAGACGAGAAGGGCATCTATTTCCCTGCCTCCCACCAGTCTGCTCACCTGTGAAATTTGGGGTGGAAGAGGGCTGAAGCCCTCTGAAATAACACCCCCATACTCACCTGTAAGTCCTTTGGGAATGGTCGCTCCGGAACATGAGAGATGAACAAAGGTTACAGATGTGTGCGGATCTGCCTCCTCTATTGCGCGTGCGGCAACAGCAGGCGCTGCATAGGCTGACCTGTGACACTGTTCGTCCTGCCATACCGGCCTTGCATGTTTCAGTCTGTTCACTATTGCGGTCAGGCGTTTTATCTCAACAAGCTCTTCCTTAATGGGAAGTTGGACAAGTGTCAGATTATCTTCTTTGACTTTCTGATTATTGAGTGCCTCCGTTAACCTGTCCTCGGCATTTTTTATACTGTCGTTCACGGCATCAAGCACCCATCTTGACAGTTCGTCGTCAGTCTGGACTGTATCAACAATGGCTGCCAGGGCATCCTGCTGCAAGGCTTCCAGGTCGCCCCGAAGCCTTGCAAAAGCCTCGCCGCACCCTATCCAGGGAAAAGAAAAACATTTGTCTTCAACTTCATGCAGTGCTGACATGACATCCGACACCTTTGACATAACAGACTCAAGATTGTCTCTTGCCTGCTCTACAGCATCCCTGGCTCGCTCAACTCCCTCTGCCGCAGTCTGAATCACCTCCAGATCAGCGGGATTGATAGCGTCTATCAACTCATTTATCCTGGACAACAGCCTGTTTATGCGCTCTTCCACCAGCCTGACCTCATCCCCGGTCACAGGGGCCGGGATATCAGGATTTCCTTCGCCTGAGCCAAAGGAATCTCCAACCGCGACAATAAGCCAGTCCTGAACGGTTATGAGCCTGGTGGCATTTGCCGAAAGCCCGGTGCCGCTATCTTCAGAAGTGTCCCTGTCTGTCAGGGTTCCCTTCGTGATAACATCCCCTGCAACTCCTTTACCTTCAAAGGGATGACTTATGACGGTTATCCTGTACTCTCCTTCCCTTGGAAAACGATGCACCATCTCGGCGCATGTCGTACCGTCAGGAACGAGTTGTTTTCCCATTAAAGTCTGATCCATGTACCACTCAAGGGTTGTGCCATTTGGAAAGGTGCCGGGATATACGCAACATTTAAGGGTCACCTTCCACCCATCAACAGGCGGCAGGATATGGGCAGTGTCTGTCATGTAGTCAAGCAGCCCGTCACCGTCAGAATCCTGGCCAAAACGCTTTTCCATCTCCCAGTCTATTGAAAGGAACTGCGGCAACCGGATTTCAGGCTCACCCGAAACCGGCGGGTTTTCAACAACCGGTGGCGCTGATATGTCCGGGTCCGACGCATCTACCGGATAGGTCGCGGGAGGCAGCCCGATACCGGGTTTTCCCCCCATAACATTACGCCCGTCAAACAAAATGGCTGACAGGATACATATCAACAGAACAAAAAAATATAACCTGTTTCCTCCACACATCCCGAACCTCCTGATGTCATGCCTGCCCAAGGATGCCCTGGGCATTACCGTAACCTACCTTGTCTGAGGGATAATAACAGTCATCCTTTCAACAAGTAGGGAGCGGACAGTAATTTTGCCGCACATATGCTACATATCAATTTTGTTGTTTTTGTTTTAGTGAAACGAACTACTACATATCAAAACCGGCTGTTTTCCATATAGTGCCTGCCCATGTCGCCAAAGAGCCATACGAGACGTTCGCAATGGTTGGCTGCTGACAGAAGGTGCATCTTGCCTTCCCTGTCCAGGTCGTTCTGCTGGCTGAGGTATGCTGACCTCACGCTTGAAACCCCGTTTCCATCTTCAGAGGTCATTATGGAGAGCATCTCTGCGTCGTCTGGGGAACGGTGTCTGGCGACCTCTATGAGTATCATTAAAATGGCGTCCATGCCTTCAATGGCTATTTTTGCGAATTTTATGCCTGCCTCGTTGGTATAGAGCTTCTCAAGGCTTTCTGCAAAGCCGATGATCTCTTCAAGGGCTGTTTCCATGGTGTGTTGCAGGTTCAGAAGAAGGTCAAGGTGCTCGTAGCCCTCGGAAGGCAGCCTGTGTTTGATGGATACGTCGCCTATGGCCTCGCGTATTGTCTTGCCAAGCGTTGAAAAGGCCTCTGTCATGGCTGCAAGCTGCCGTCCGTTTCCCCGTCTCTCCTGTCTTCTCAGAAGGTCGAAAATGGCTGACAACTGTTCAAGCAGCCTTACCTGTTCAAGTTCAATGAGCTCAAAGGCTCCGGACGGGTCTTCCAGGGCCTGTTCATGGAGGTATCTCGGCTTGGACGCCTTTTCTTCGGCAGTCTCAGGCCACAACTTTTTGAACAGGCGCTCAAGCGGGCTAACAAGCGCAAAAAGCAGTATGCCAGGGACAAAATTGAAAATGAGGTTTACTATGGCAAGCTGGGTGGCGTTGTTTGATGTTATTGTTTCCACCGCGTGTCGCACCAGCGGGGCCCCTGTGTAATATTCAATATAAAACAGTGGCACGAATATAATGGCTCCGGCAATGTTGTATGACACCTGGAACATGGCCACCTGCCTTGAAGCTCCCGTCAGACCTGAAGCAAGAATCATGGTGAGCACTGATGAGCCTGTGTTGGCGCCATAGATCAGCATCATGGAATCATTCAGGGAGAGTACTCCGGCCTGCTGAAAGGCTATGCACATCACAACCACGGCCAGGGATGTCTGCATTACAATGGCAAGCACGGCGCCTGCGAGAAATGCGTAAAGCCATGCCTGGTGACCATGTCTGACCATGGAGCTGAAATATGGGGAATCTGACATGGGAGCGGCCCCGCTCTGCATCATGTGCAGGCCGAGAAAGAGCAGGCCTGCCCCGAATATGGCCCCTGACAGGTTCCTGTACTGCATGAACCTGTCGCTGGTGTAAACAATGCCTGATATGCCGAGAATCATCAGGACGCCCATCCTGATGTCAAAGGCAAATACAAGCACTATCACTCCTGCCAGCATGTTTGTTCCGACAATGACAGGCATGGCCTGTCGTACCTTCATCATCCCGGATCTTATCATGCTCACAAGGATGAATGTGGTGGCAGAGGTGCTCTGGGTAACCGCTATGAATATACCTCCCCACAGGAGCCCCATGAAGGGTTGTCTGGTCCACACGGCAATACGTTTCCTGAAACCCCTGCCTCCAACTGTTTTGAGGTGTTCCGTCAGGAAGTACATGCCCATGAAGAAGAGGCCGAGCCCGGCGACTATTTCAGGAAAGAAACTTGTCATTGGGCTGGCTCCCTTTCCGCTTCAAACAGAACCAGGCTTCTGGAGACAATATCGCATTCAAAACAACCCCTGTCTGACAGGATGAGGTGTTGTCCGGCAGGTCTCTTTCCGGTCTCGACCGGTATTGCCGTATCCAGAATCGTTTTCAGGCGCGAAATGGTTCCGGTAGCGTCCCGCCCGGGTACTGAAAAGGTCACGTCCCGGTCCATGCCGTTTACAAGGAGGCACAGGGACGGGCCTGCCTTGTCGCCGGAGATAAACGCCCCCAGGATGTTGTCAGGTGAGTTCCAGTCCTTTGCCCTGCCATGGTTGTCGAACCAGGTAATCTCCTCACGGGTGTAGAACCTGTCTTCGAATAGCCTGGGATAGTGCCGCCTGATCTCCGCAAGACCGGCCACAAAACGGTAAAACCACCTGTTTTTTTCAAACAGGTTCCAGTCATACCACGATATTGCATTGTCCTGGCAGTAGGCGTTGTTGTTGCCCTGCTGGGTACGCAGGATTTCGTCTCCTCCTGATATCATGGGCACACCCTTTGAAAGAAAGAGGGTTGCCATGAGGTTTCGAACCTGCCTTGCCCTGAGACGGACTATTGCCGGATCATCCGACGGGCCTTCAGCCCCGCAGTTGAAACTGTAATTCAGGTCTGTTCCGTCCCTGCCTTCCTCCCCGTTCATTTCATTATGTTTTTCAGAATATGAAACAAGGTCGTTCAATGTAAAACCGTCATGGCAGGTTATAAAATTGATGCTGTTCGCAGGCCCCTTGCCATTGGGCCTGTATATGTCTTCGCTGCCGCATATACGGCTTGCCAGGGCAGGGGCCATGAAGGGCTCGCCACGCCAGAACCTTCGCACGTCGTCCCTGTAAACGCCGTTCCAGTCAGCCCATCTCCTGCCGCCCGGAAAGGAGCCGACCTGCCATGCGCCTGATGCGTCCCATGCCTCGGCAATGAGTTTTACATCCCCAAGCACCGGGTCTTCTGTTATCATCTCCACAAGAGGCGGGTTTTCAAGCAGTTTGCCGTCCCTGCCCCTGCAAAGTATTGACGCAAGGTCAAAGCGGAAACCGTCAACCCCCATTTCCACTGCCCAGTACCTGAGGCACTCAAGGATAAATGATGCCGCGACCGGATGTGAGCAATTCATGGTATTGCCGCAACCTGAGAAGTTTTTGTACTTTTCCATGCGTCCTTCTTCAAGCATATACCATACGCTGTTTTCCTGACCCTTCATGTGCAATACCGGCCCTGTCTCGTCACCTTCGCCGGTATGGTTGAATACCACGTCAAGTATCACCTCCAGACCGGCTTCATGCAGGCAGTCCACCATCTCCCTGAACTCCCTGACCTGTCCGCCATGGATTCTGGAAGCCGCATAGCCCTCCTTTGGAGCGAAAAAACCCACTGTGCTGTAACCCCAGTAGTTTCTGAGCCTTTTTTCGGTTCCGGGCATGGTTCTCAATATATCGTTTTCATTAAATTCCTGTATGGGAAGGAGTTCAACGGCAGTAACCCCCAATCCCTTGAGATAGGGTATTTTTTCCACCAGACCGGCGTATGTGCCTGGCCTGCGCGTCCCTGACGATGGATGTATGGTAAGGCCCCTCACATGGGTTTCATATATGACCGTTTCATTCATTGGTCTCTTCCAGTCAGGTTTTCTCAGGCAGTTGCGTCCCTCTTCCCTTATGACAATGGCCCTGGCTGCCCTTGCGCTGTTATCCTGTTCCAGCATGGATTCTTCTGTTCCATCGCCTCTTCTGATGGCGTCAGCGGCGAGCTCCACATCCCATGCCGACACATTTGTGAATGCCCTGGCCCAGGGGTCCACCAGCACCCTGTTCC
Source organism: uncultured Desulfobacterales bacterium (assembly GCA_964469365.1). Taxonomy (GTDB): domain Bacteria; phylum Desulfobacterota; class Dissulfuribacteria; order Dissulfuribacterales; family QOAL01; genus CAYXYO01. The sequence goes on from CAYXYO010000095.1 coordinate 5,323, forward strand.
GGTTAAAGCGCAGTCCTTCTGACGGATTCCAGGGGCCTGACACGCGGATATTGTAACACCAACCAGCGCCAGCGCCTTTAACAAAAACGTGCCATATATCTCCGGTCTTCCAGCGGCATGGCTCAAGCGTTATTATGTAATCCGCTTCCGGTTCATCATGTTTTTCATAAAGAAGCAGTTCCACGGCATCGGCATTTTTGCTGTAAAAGGCAAAATTCACACCCCCATCCAGGCAGATGCTACCCATGGGAATGGGGCGTCCCGGCGAAATTTCAACATGCCGCTGTTTGTCATGGCGATGCATAATCCTCATGTCAGACAGTTCTCCGGCATCTTTCTGTTGCCACCCCTTGTTCCTTCAGCTACCTTTCCCGCCTTGAGATAAAGCTCCCGTTCAGGACGGCAGTGGACAAGGCCGGGATAGCGCCGGTAAAGATAGTGCGTCATGCGGAAATCAAGCTCTCCAATGGATTCCGGATAGTCGTCAAACAGGTCATCCCACATATTCCACCGTTCCATGCACAGATATACAAAGGAACTGCATGCGCCGTGCTGTTCAAGGCGTTCCAGCAGGTGTCTGTACATCCAGGCCCTCAGGGGCCTTACGTAACGGTATTTGTTGTCATCTCCCAGGACCATCTCCGCAGAGGTTATTCGGCTTGCCGGATAGTTGTTTTCCATGGTCATCTTCATTTCAGGGTTGAATCTCAGGCTGCCTATGGATATCCAGATGATATCTTCAGGCCGCATTACGTTGTAGATCGCGTCAACAAGTCTGTTGTACGCATCCTCCCAGCCCGGAAACCAGATCATGGGGTCAAAATGTAGTCCTACGGGATAACCGGCATCCGACGCCCTTTTCATGGCCTCTATGCGTCCGGCCATTGACGCCGTACCGGCCTCTTCCCTGCTTATCACCTCTTCCGGATTGACCGTCCATGATATCACTGTCCGGCCCCGGTGGTCAATATCAAGGAGCGGCTCCACAATGCGCCCCTTTGTCCTGAGCTTGAGCAGGGCGTTGGGCATGCGGCTGAACCTCTTCACAAGCCCGGCGGCAACGTCTGTTACCGGCGGCACGGCAATGCTGTCTCCAAGCTCCCAGGTTCCAATCCTGAAAAAACGCCACGGTTCAAGGGCGGTTTTCTCCTCTATTTCAGCCATAACGGCGCCCGTGTCTCCAAGCAGCAGGGTGGTTCCGTTGGTAAGGTAGTTCTGGAGGAAACAGTAGGTGCATTCAAATGGACAGTTGCTTACAGGGGCGAAAACATGGGTGGAGCAGCAGATGTACCTGGCGTCAAGGGATGAGCATATATGGAACAGCTCTCCCCTCATGCCTGTGATGTGAAGCCTCCTTTTTCCCTCCCTGTACTCTGTAACAGGCGGAGCGTCAGTGACCCTGGCAAATGGCCATTTGGCCCCGGCAGAAGTGGCGGCAAGCCTCCTGTCAATGGTTGCGCTTTTGTAGCGGATCATAACTCCCTGAGTATTTCCATTATTCCGTTCAGGGTTTTACTGTGGGACACCGCCCTTACACCCCTTTCAAGCTCATCTCTGTTTTTTACGGAAATAACGATGGTTACATTACGATTTTCAAGCGTCTTGTCGTAGTCCACCCTTACGTTTCCCGGAAGATTCATCTCTCTTATCCCTGACATGATTCTTGCGTTTACTTCGGTCAGCACCGGCTGCCTCAGCTCTTTAAGAAAATTTCTGAACCTTGCTGTCCGGGCTGTCCCTGGAATATCCTCCTCAAGTATGTGTCTCGCCTCACCGGAGTCAAGTATATCATTACAGTCTGTTTCATGCATGCGTGATATGTCACGCAGGGATGAAAGTATCTCCTCCAGCACCGAGGCTGACAGGCTCAGATGTTGCCTGAGCGCGAATACCCTTTGCAGCATCTCCTTTTCATGTCTGGCGATATTGATGCATTTTTTGAGTGAAAATCCCTTTTCATGGCAGAATTGCAATACGTTTTCAGGCATGGATGCGATGCGAAGGCACTGCGCGAATATCTTTGCATGGCTGTTCATTTCAAGCAGGGGCATAAAATCGTCAATGATCTTTTCCTGTTCAACTCCCCTGTTATGCAGGAACGCACAGAAACAGGCCTTGCATGTTGCTGTTGACAGAATTTCCCTGTTGTGAACCGCAAGTATGTACATGCCCAGGTCAGCAGGGGATATGGCCCTGTCCAGCACCATGCATGGGGCTTCCCCCTTTTTCCTTTCCGCAAGCCAGGTTACGCGTCCAAGGCCGTCAACAAGGTGAAATTCCTGATTGTTTTCCATGTAAACAACAGGTGGAGACAACATGGAAAGTGCGTCAAGGCTTGCGTAAAGCGGACTGTTTTTCCTGGTGTTTCCATTACTGCCGGAAAGAAAGGTGGGTGGAAACAGAAGGGAGGATTTTTCTGTAAGTATGTCATTCAGGCTGATGGTGCGTAATGTCGCCATGTGTTCCGGTATTGCTTGCATATTTCTGATACTTAATATATATTTCCGGCCCTGGCAAATGCCGCTGCCGGTCTGCAAGGACGGGGCGGCTTATTCCGGTTTTATTGATTGTTTTTTCTGCTCTATTGACATTTACCCTTTAATGTTTAAAGTATGGTCGTTGGAAAAATCAATATCAAATCTTGACAGCATGAGCCTTTGGGGGCGAAACGGCTTCGACGGGGGTATAAAAACTCAAGTTGCGTGCCGGGGATCTGCACCTCGTTAAAAAGCAGAAACCAATACAAACGCCGACTCTGATTACGAGTATGCATTAGCCGCGTAAGCGGCTACGCACGGGCGGCCGAGCCTGCAGGTTTGCCGCGTGTGTCATTTTCGCAGGATCGTCCATGAGGAGAGCCGGTCTCCTCATGGATTAAATTTAAGCTGGCTAATCCGGCATCCTCCTGTCCTGATGGATGTTGCCGGGTGAAATACCAAAATCAGGACTACGCATGTAGAAGCTTGAGCGGAGTACTTTCGGACGCGGGTTCGACTCCCGCCGCCTCCACCATTTTGTTAAAAGACAACCCGTCTCTCCGGGACGACGGGTTTTCTATTTCCCCTTATATTCAAAGGGGTTGCGCCCGTTTCACATCTTTCCAGACCCGTTCTCCACCTGCTGAGTTTCGACCCCTGGGAGGTCGTCGACGACCAGGGTCGTACCTGGAAGGTGGTCTCCGACGGCTCGCTCATCAATGTCCCCGGCCACCTGCGGGCCGAGGTGGTCAGTCCGGTCCTCGCCTACGAAGAGATACCAATCCCTCAGGAAGTGATCCGGGCGGTGCGCCGCTGCGGGGCCAAGGTGGACAGGCGCTGCGGAATCCACATTCACGTGGACGCC
>CAYXYO010000096.1:0-18176 GCA_964469365.1 uncultured Desulfobacterales bacterium
TGAAGGTCAATCAGGTTCATAACATCATAATCATCCCTGTCAAAAAACATGTGCACAAGATAAAAATCCTGGTGCGCCATGCCTGAGCCGTGCATCCTCCCGGCAAATCCGGCGATCTTCCTTACAGCATCCATGCGTTGCCCCGGTGAAACCTGAAAACCGGGCCGGAAAAACTCTGATGCCCTGACATAGTTCCTGATGCCAAGGGAAAGGTTGCAGGTCTGACCGTCCGTTCCGGCGACAGCAACAGGAATCATGGTGGAAAGGCCGTGCCTGTGAAAGGCAAGCATGGCCTCCCATTCATGGAAGGCGCTGTCAAATCCCTTCTTCAGGGAAAGGAGATTTTTCACCTTTTCCCTGATTGGAAGGGGCAGATATCTTTTCAGATAGACCTCAACAGTCCCTTCACCATCACCGGAGTCAAGAAACGCCCTGAACGTGCCGCGCTCCTTAAGGATATTCTTTACCGGCTCCGCCTCCATGTTCCACAAGGCGGAGGCGGAAAGCAGGCTGTTTCTTTCAAGCAGGGGAAGAAAGGCCCTGTTTACAACCATCCTGCCCCTGTCAACATGCAGCGTTTCAATATCCATCTCAACCACCCGGCCCGCCGCCCCGGCCTTCTTAATCTTCACGCGGCGGGGCATCCGGAACTGCCTGCCCTGCCCTGTATCGTTGTTGCCAATCTGGCGGATATGATGGCTTTTTTAATTTGTCATCCATCTCGCTGACCCGAAAACTGCAATTTTCAAGACTACCTGAAATCATTCCCGTATAGGATATAATCTGTCCTGCCTCTCCTTATACTTACTTGATATTTCGCGTATTATTTTATCAAAGCCTCCCCCTGTCAAAAAATCATCTTCAGGTTTCTCCAGGGGCGTCTCTCTCCTCCATTCCCTTTCTTGCTGACAATGTCTTCATGAGGTCAATCACAACCTCCCACTTGTTGAGAGGACTTATGATATAGAGACCATGTACGAATGAGGATATCTCGTTCATCAGGGACGCTGTAAACTCAAGGGCAGCCTTTCTCTGATCATCCACCTTGCTGTAACTGTGCAGTTTGGCGCGTATTTCAGACGGAATGGAGATGCCCGGAATCTCGTTATGCAGGAACTCTGCGTTTCTGGCGGAAATCAGCGGAAAAATACCCGGGAATATGCGCAGGGAGAGATGTGATGTGAGTTCCATCATCTTTTCCACGCTTTCGAGGTCAAAAAGCGGCTGGGTCATTACAAAATCTGCCCCAAGAGACGCCTTTTTCTCAAGACGCCTTATCTGCAGCTCAGGTTTTGACGGCCTGAAACTGAACGCCGTGCCGGTTGAAAAATCGGTCTTTTCCTTCATGGGCGCTCCTGCCATGTTAAAGCCCATGTTAAAGCCGTTAATCATCCTTACAAGCCCGTAGGAATTTACGTCAAACACGCCGCTTGCCCCCGGTTGGTCGCTTGATGAGGCAGGGTCGCCTGTTATGGCGAGTATTCCCCTTATTCCAAGAAAATGGGCACCCATTATCTGGGCCTGAAGTCCCAGCACGTTCCTGTCCCGGCATGTCAGGTGCAGTACTGTTTCAATGCCGAACTTCTCCTTTATCAGGTGGGCAAGGGAAAGGTTGTCTGTCCTGAGCATGGCAAGGGGATGTTCTGCCAGGGTTATGGCGTCAGCGCCTGCCCTCGCGAGCTCTTCCGCCCCCTGCATCACATAGTCTATCTCAAGGCTTCTTGGCGGGTCAAGCTCGACGAGCACCGGAAGCGACCTGCCCCTGAAGGAGCGGAGGAGCCCGCCTTCGTGCCTCTCTCCTGAAAGCTCTCCTCTCTCCCTGCCTTCCGGAATCATGTCGGCCGGTTTCACAACCGTAACGGGACGCCTTATCCGCAGTTTCTGTCTGAACGCCTGGATATGGGCAGGTGTTGTCCCGCAGCATCCTCCCACAAGTTTTACGCCTGATTTCACAAGCATGGATACATTGTCAGCCATGTATGAAGGCGGGGTTGAATAGACCATCCTGAGATCAATAACCTCAGGGATGCCCGCGTTTGTAAAGGCTGAAAGAGGCACCTCAGGCCCCAGGGCGGAAAGCCGGGAAATGGCCTCTGTTATTGCCTTCACGCCGCGGCCGCAGTTTGTGCCTGTAACATCGGCCCCGGCTTCAACAAGGGCCCTGCCGCAGGCGGCGGCATCCATGCCAAGGGCGGTCTTGCCTCCCGCAGGATAGAGCATCTGGGCCACAATGGGAATGGAGGAATCTACCTGTCTCACTATTTTAATAGCCAGCAGAAGCTCCTCAAGATAGGTAAATGTCTCCAGCATTATCAGATGGACGCCGCTGTTTACAAGAACCGATATCTGTTCGTGGAATGAATCCTCTGTTTCCCCATGAAGCTCATTTCCGGCATCCATTGAAAAATCAATTCCCGTTGGCCCCACTGACCCTGCCACATAAACATCGCTTCCCGCTGCCTTCAGGGCAAGTTCAGCGCCTTTTCTGTTGATCTCCCCGGCAAGTTCAGGCTGGCCGGTCTTCATCAGCTTGATCCTGTTGGCGCCAAAGGTGTTTGTCTCAATGAGTTCGCTTCCGGCCCTGATGTACTCTTCATGCACAGAGTATATGAGATCAGGTTCGCTCAGATTGAGCAGGTCGGTGTTGGCGCCGAGGGCCACCCCCTTTTCATAGATATAGGTGCCTATGGCCCCGTCACCGAGTATGACCTTTTCCCTCACATGTTCAAGAAAGTCTCTTTTCATAAATCCGTTTCCAGCCTTCTGAAGTGTTGCGGCGGCTATGCCCGCGCCAGGGTCCAGAGCCCTATGCAGACAAAACCGGCGCCTGCCATATAGTTCAGATATTTCTCATTTATATGCTGGGAAAGCATGCCGCCGGCGATGACGCCAATTGCAGTAGCCACCACAAGGGCAAGGGATGCCCCGACAAAGACTGTCAGTCCGCCAGCCTCCCTGTCCGCGGCGAAAAGCATGGTGGCAAGCTGTGTCTTGTCCCCGAGTTCAGCCAGGAAGACCGTTATGAATACTGTAAAAAGAAGTCTGATGTCCACGCCTTCCTATCCCCCTGTCCTCCCGGTTATCCATTGACTGAGAGACTGTTTCTCCTCCTGCCACTCATCATCAGAAAGCCTCTTTGACAAAAATGTCCTGAAAAGCCGGTCAAGGGTGTCAATGGCTGAAGATATCATGAAGCCGCGCTCCAGAACCCGTCCCTCCCTGGAAAGCTCTTCCTCGTCATAGCCTGCCTGCACGGTCCTGGGAACCCTGAGGCTCGATATGTCAAAGGTGGAGCCTGTAATTGTCAGTTTCCATTCATAGTCTCCGGTTCCAAGACGCATGTGCGCCTTTGAGACCTTCTTGCCGGATGCCAGGGCTGCCATGCCCTCTGAAAGAGATGCCTGGAGGCCCCTGCACGTCACGCTCTCGCCTGACTCTCCCTCTCCGCTTTCAAGCATTATGAACCTTTCAAAACTTACGGCAATATCAACGCCGTCAAGGTCGGTCACCACACCGCCGGATATGTCTGACCGGAACCAGAGCCATGTGAGAAATTCCCTTCCGAGAAACTCCTTTTCCCGGATCAGGTCAACCATATCCTTTCTGACGCTCCCCGGTTTCTCTTCCTTCATGCCAAAACCTCCGCTCCAATGGATGAGAGTCTCTCCCCAAGCCCTTCGGCCATGGCGAACTCCTCTGCCAGGGTATAGGGAATGACAGGCTGAAGCCTGAGGCCAAAGGTCCTGTAAAAAAGCTCTTCGGCTACCTCCCTGCTCCTTTCCTGACACGAAAAAAGAAAGACCTGTCCGGAAGATATGTCCCAGAGCAGCTCGACAATCCTCGGCACGGGAATGGCCTTTGCCATCAGCTCAAACCTTACCCGCTCACGTATCTCCTTTCTGAGACGTGCCGGAAGACGCCGCATGTCCTTCTCCTCCTTGAGCCTTTTTTCCTCTGTGATACAGTATTTCCTGAGCACCGCGGCAGGCACCTTTCTCTGTTCAATGCGTATGGCCGCAAGGAAAAAGTCGCCCCATGATATGTCATCAGTGGTGATGCCATCGCTGTACGGGTCATGCACAGAACACCATCCGTAACTGTCGTCCTCAATGCCTGAAACACCCTCCCTGAATTTCAGGGCTTCGACCTGCTCCACCGCCCTGCCCCAGAAATTCTCCACAGGGCCAGCATCCGCCCTGTAACGGGTAAAGGTAACCGTTGCTGAAAAAAACGCCATAACAATCAATCCTCTATCTTCTGCGTCCCCGGAAACCGCCGCGAAATCCGGAACGGGCACGAAACCTCCGGAATCCCCTGGCGCGGCTCCGGTAATCACGATTCAATCTCATGGTGTCAGCCCGGTTGTTGCGCTGTCTCGGGGATACTTCCGCCCCTGACCGTCTCCTGTCCGTGGAGACCGGACTTTCAACCCGGCTCTGCCGTTCAACTGTTCGGGGATTTTCCACCTTTGCCCAGCCCGAGTCTGTCTTTTTGTAAACCTGGCCGTCCCTGCCGGCAAAGATATCACCCGAACCTGATTCAGCCACAAACGCCTTTTTATCTCCCTGACGCACAACCACGCCACTACCCCCGGAACCGCCTGAGACCTTGCGTACAACCCCTTCAGCCGTTCTTTTCATCTCTGTCTCAATGGTCTTGCCGTTTTTTACAAACGTGCCTGTTCCGGTTATTTCGCCGTTGCCGACATCCCTGGTTATGGTGCCTGTCCCGCCTTCAGAGCCCTTAATATCCACACGGCCCTTACCGTCTTTCCATTCACTCCGGAAATCCGCGGAACGTCTTTCACCTGTCACGGAACCTTCATTCACAAGGGTATCTCCCTGCCGCTCCCTTGAGGACTCAAATTTCACTTCCCTGCCATTGCGTTCCACTGTTCCGCTGCTTTTGAGGACATCCCCTGATTTTTCCCTGACGACTTCCCCCCTTGCGCCACGTGAAGTCTCAAACGAGCTGACAAGTTTGCCGTCCTTCCATTCGGTTTCACGGTAACGCCAATGGTCTCCACGGGTTGTCAGACGCTCGCTCCAGCCTTCCCTGTCCTCAAGGTCAACATAACGGTTCACATATGACGCAGTGCCTGTATTGGGATTGAAGGCATGTCCCCTTCCCCTCAGTTCGTCATCATCCCATACAGCTTCCCCACGGGCATAGACACCTGTCTCGGGATTGTATACAGACCAGGAACCAGCGTTTCCATAGGGACCATAGGCCACAATGGCCTCGCCAAAACGCCCTGTTTCAGGATTGTACCAGCTTCCATGACCATATGTTGGCGGCCAGGGATAGTATTGGTAGTATGGATAATGGGGATAGGGATAAAGCCCTGACCAGAACCAGTGCCACGGAAACCACCATCCTGTTCCGTAAACCACTGTTCCATAGCTGACGCATGCCCCTTCATAACATGGTGTGTAACTGCATGTAACAGAATCGTCATCAGCGTCTTCCACATCCACAAAGGTTGTATTATACACAGGCGAGGAAGGCGGTATCTTGCTGAATTCAGCCGGAATGGACTCTGCCACCGTCCACGGGCCGCCGGGGCTGGCAGACCTGAACCACATGGCGTTGTGACAGAGATAGAATACCCCCTTGTATTTCAACACCTGATATTTGGTATTGACGGCAAACTCAACAGAGGTTCCCTCAACAGGTTTGAACACCGGTTCCCCTGCATAGACGATTTCAGGCGCCAGCGCGGCCGCATCCTTCTTCACAACAGCCTTCCTCGGAATACTGGCAAACAGTGCGGCCTCCCACGCCTCGCGGGTGCCGGGAATATTTTTTCTCAGATATGCCTTTTCATGATCCTGAGGTATGTCAAGAAAGGCGGAAGGAAAGGTTGTCTCCAGTTTCCAGGGGCCTTGCAGGGCGGTTGACACAAACCACCTGCCTGAAAAAAGCACATAAAAGGCGCCCTTGAATCTCAACACGTTTTCCTCTGTGTTGGCAGCATACTCAATCCCTGTGCTTCCAACCGGTTTCCACACAGGTTCGCCATCAAAAAGGAGCAGTTCAGCCGGGCTGTCAGCATAAAAGATGCGTGGAGGCGCGCTATCAGGAACCCTAATCCCTCCCTTGCTCCCAGCCAGGGCCTGCCTTACATCATTCCAGTTTCTGTTATCAGGCAGTTTGTCAATATCGTCAGGGAGATGATCAGTCCATTTCCATGGGCCTTCCAGACCCGCGGCTGAAAGCCAGCTCCTCTCTTTCCTGAGATAGAGTGGCCCCTTTTCACTGCCCTTGGGACGAAAAACATCCCAGTTTGTATTCAGGAGAAATTCAAGGCCGGTTCCCCTGACAGGAAGCCAGACCGGTTTCCCGTCAACAAAAAGCAGCAGGGCCGGCGTGGTGGATACGAATATCTCGGGCGGCTCTGGATTCAGACCGGTCACAGACGGTATATGCATGGTTGCAGGAAGATATGCCAACACAAGATCAAGGGGCACGACAACAGGAACTGATGTCAGTCCCTTTTTGACAATGCCAAAAAGTTCAGACCCCTTCTCAAGTCCGGGAATGGAGAGATAAAGAATTTTTATTCCGGAAAGCAGCACCTCGCGTTTGTCGAGGTCAACTTCAGTGTCGGCCACATAGTGCATCGAGCCGTAATAACTTGTCGATTTTCCTGAAGGAGTTATCATAAAGGCCTGCCACGCATCTATCCTGTCAAACCCCTTCCATGAGTCTATCTGGGGGGCGTAAAACACAATGGTTCCATTTGGCCCGGTGCGCTTTCTTGGAAACCATGCGTCAGGAATCCTTCCCCTGCCAGTATCATTAAAAGCGGCAGGGGCTGTCTGCTCACTCCCCTTGTTATCTGACTGCGCGCCCGGCCTGTCCACCCCTGAACACGCGCCTGTCAGCATTAAAATCACACCAAGTAACATAAAAACAGAAACAGAAAAAACATTTTTCATAATCTTCTCCAGTTATTTCAGGCCATACCCGGGCTGCCGCCACAGATCATGCCGGACATCGGTCTTCCTTTCTCAACCTCCTGACAACATACCAGGTGACAAGGCCCACCACCCCTCCAAGGATGGGGCCAACCACAAGGGAACCGAGAAACCACTCATAGAGCCGCGAAGGTATCTCAAGCACCAGGGTCTGCCAGTTTGCCGTCAGAAGCAGCTCTCCGTTCCGCATGAAGTAGCCTGTTTCCACGCAGATGACCGGCACCACAGGCGCGCAGCACAACTGGCTTGAGGCCACCGCCGCGACCTTGTTCATGTGCAACCTGTGGGTAACATAGATTATCACAAGGGTATGGCAGGCAACAAGTGGCAGGGCCCCGAGAAATATTCCCGTCCAGGCTGAAACCGCCAGCTCCACAGTGGTATTGTGTTCTGAACACAGTTTTCTGAACAGCCTGCCAGGATGCAGCAGGGATATTTGGGCGACCATCTCCCTTTTTTTCTCCGGAACGAGACGCCTGTGGGGAAGAGGGACAAGGGAACGCAGGACAAGCCGCGCATGGACAAGCGATATGAAAAAATTGTCCCTGAATTTGTGAAAATGACTTATCCGTTCCCCGGCAGGGGGATAGTAGACCCTCACAGGCACGCTTATTATCTCAAGACCTGCCCATACGGCCCTTGCGAGCACCTCCACTTCAAAGGCGAACCTGCCTGACCTCACCTTCAGTTCGAGCAGTTCCCGGACGGGATAGAGGCGAAGCCCGCTCTGGGTATCAGGTATCATCACGCCTGTTTCGAGTTTTACCCAGAAATTTGAAAAACTTCTGCCAAAGTGACTCACAGGCGGAGCAGACTCATCCATCTTTCTCTCACCTATGACTATGGCAGGGCAGTCAGGGCGATTACCTGCAATCAACGCCACATCTTCAGGAAAGAACTGCCCGTCAGCGTCAACCGTGAGGATATGGCTGTATCCATGTTCAAGGGCGTACCCGGCACCATGTATGATTGCGGCACCCTTGCCCCTGTTACGCGGAAATGCGGCAAATGAACAACCAAGACCCCTTATTACATCTCCAGGCATGTCGGTTGAACCGTCATCCACAACCAGCACATCAAGCCCTTGGGCCAGGACTCCTTCAACCACGTCCCGCAGGGTGGAGGCGTGGTTATAGACAGGAATCACCACAAGGACAGAGTGGAAGTCAGGATGTCCTGTTCCGGTCATGCCAATCACAGGAAAAGCTCCAGACGCACATGTGGCGCCTTGTCAGTGTAGTCAAAGGAACCTGCCATGATCGCACCGTCATAATCACCTGACCGGAGCCACAGATCGGCCGCCCGGCACGCGGCGTCAAAGGGCCTGTCGTCATAAAGGGCGTAAACCGGCCCGGTGAGGCCAAATATGACAGCGCTTTCAGCAGGGGCCATGTTTGGAAGGGTATGGCTGAAAAGCAGTGGACTTGCCCTCATAACGCCTTCAGAAAGGGTATCGGCAAAGGCAAGATCAGTATGGAGAGAGCCAAGGCGTGTTCCGCATACAAGACCGCACTCCATGCCTTGCAGTTCACCGGCCTTTTCACCAAGGAGAATACCGACATGCACGGCAAGGGCCCTGCAAAGGGTGTCCATGCGTCCCCAGCGCGCCGGAAGGGAGCCGCCTAATATTTCCACCACCTCACGCGGAGGGGAATCGGCGTATGCATCGGCAAGGTTCATTATATCAACCGTCATAAGAATCCCGGCGTGCCACTTCAATCTTCATCATGGGAAAACCAGCATACAGGATCAGGGGCGAGGTAGTCTCCTGTAACCTGGTACGCATGCCCCCGGCAGCCGTAACAACGGTCGCCAAGCTCGCATGAGGAACATTTGCCCCGGATGAGTTTGCGTATATTCCTCAACTCCGCGATAACAGGACTTGTGGCAAGTATCTTTTTCAGGGGCATCTCCCTTATATTGCCCACCGCAAGGGATACTCCGGGACATGGATGCACGTCCCCTGTGGAAGTGACAGTGCATGAATATTCATGTCTGGCGCACTGGGAGGCCGCAAGGGGGGGATGGGACACCCAGCGGTAGTCAAACTCCTTTTCATCAATGGCAGAAAGCGTCTCAAAGAGACGTCTTATCTCATCCTGACTCACATAAAGCTCGTCATGCTCCAGGGCCCTGCCCTGGGCGGTCATTATCTCGAAATACGGCACCACATTCCGCCGTCTGGCCCATCGCCACAGGTCAGGCAGCTCGTCATAGTTCTGGCGGCATATTACTGTCTCGATTCCAAGGGTATGGCCTTCATCAGGATAACCCGCGTCCACAAGGGCCTGGAACCCCCGCTCTATGGCCCGGAACGTGCCGGGCCTTGCGGCAAGGAGATCCTGTACATCCGGATTGCGGCTGTTCATCTTTATTGATATTGACACCCCCGCCTCATAAAGGCGGCGGGCAATATCATCTGTCATCAGCACGCCGTTGGTAAAGAGGTCTGCTTCCATGCCAAGCTCCCTGACAAATCCTATTACCCGGAACAGGTCAGGATAGAGAAGAGGCTCTCCGCCTCCGAGGACGATAATCTTCCTGGCCCCAAGCTCCGCGGCCTGCCTGACCGCATCTTCTATCTCATCAATGGAAAGCTCCCCTGGAAGCGGAGAGCCTGACGCGGCATAACAGTAGATGCAGCGAAGGTTGCACGCCCTGGAAAGTTCAAGCTCCATGGAAAGCAGCCTGTTTGCCAGACGCGCCTCCCTTATCTCTTCTGGGCTGAATTCAACGCCCCAGTATTCTCTGTTACAACTCATTTCATCTTGTTGTCAAAATATCTCATTCAGCTTCGCGGAGATCAAAAAAACGGCGAGGTTTCCTTCCGCCGTCGCCCCAGACCCTGGCGTAAACAGCATCCTGCCCCTCAACACGCACTTCTGGCATCACCCGCAACCTTGCCTGAAGCGTCCTCCTGATCTCTTCAGGATCAGGATTTTCACCGCAGAGCACAACAGTTATCCGGTCTGACAGGGCCTCTGACGACCTGACCTCCACATAGGACATATCAACGCCACCGCACTCCTGCAAGGCCTGGAATATACCTTCAGGGTAGATGGTTGTGCCGTGGAATTTCAGACGATGGGCAAGCCTGCCCTCTATCGGCCCGAGACGCGGGGTAGTCCAGCCGCATCCGCACGGTTCAACATGAAGTCTGGCCACATCACCAGTCCGGAAACGGACAAGGGGCATGCCTTCCACACCGAGGGGCGTCACGACAACCTCGCCTGCCTGCCCCGGAGGAAGAGGCGCGCCCTGGCTGTCAACCACCTCGGTTACTATCAGATCCGGGTGGACATGTCCCCCACGGCCTGCCCCGCATTCGCAAAAGGCGGTCTCCATTTCGGTTGCGCCATATGAGCCGAACACCCTGGCATTCCACATCTCTTCAAGCTCGCGGCAGACAGGAAGAGCCGAAAAATCAGGACGCCTCACAGGCTCGCCAATGGTTACAAGCTTCCGTATCCCCGCGTTTTTCACATCAATGCCCCTTGCCTCACCCCATTTCGCAAGCCTTGCGAGAAATGAAGGAACGCCCACTATGACATCAGGTGCAAGGCGTTCAATCACCTGCCACTGCATGGCAGGCTGCCCTGCCCCGCTTCTTATAACCTCGGCACCGACTTTCAGAAGTCCTGAATAGTAGGCAAGTCCGGCGACAAAACACCTGTCAAGGGTCACTGTGAGCAGCACCCTGCTGCCCCTGCCTATGCCGGCCCCTGTAAAACAGAATGCCTCGTTCAGCGCCAGGCGCTCAAGGTCACCGGCAGTGTATGGAACAATGACGGGTTTGCCTGTTATGCCTGAAGTGAGGTTGATGTCTGACAGGCCCTTGTCGCGCACAAAATCGTCTCCATGCCTGTCAAGGTCATGCCTTGAGGTCATGGGCAGCCCGGCAAGGTCATTCATGTCCCTTACGCCACCTGGCTCAACGCCACACTTTCTGAAAAGCCTCCTGTAAAAGGGCAGGCTTGCGGCATGGACAAGGTGACTTCTCAGCAGGCTCATCTGCCTGGCCTGCCATGTCTCTTCAGGCGCGTTCCTGAGCCTTATTCCTTCAGACAGTTCCCGGGCCACGTCTGCCGCATGATGTGTGAAAACCTGTTCAGGCATTGGCTGTTTCCCTCCTTCCAACCGGCCGCACCCTTTCAGGATCAACACCGCGGGCGACCATCTCGTCGGCAATGACCCTTCTCGTCCTTTCCCGCATATCCACTATCCCGGCAGGATCATAACCCTTCCCGGCGGGAAAGACCGGAGGAAGAAGGGTGACGCCCACCCTGGCAGGCGTAAAAAACCGGCTGCCAGGCGGCATAAGCCTGTCAGAACCTGTAATACATACAGGAAGCACAGGAATGCCTGTCATAAAAGAGAGGATAAAGGCGCCATTGGTAAACCTTCCGAGCCGGCCGTCCCTGGAACGATGCCCTTCCGGCCATATTATCAGGGAACAGCCCTTTTCAAGCAACTCCTTTCCCCTCTCAAGCACATGGTCCCATCCCCTTTCGGCCTGGACATATCCGGCAGCCTCCATGACATTGCGGTAAAAGGGAATCCTGAAGGGCCATGTTGTGACAAAGGACATGTCTTCAGGCACGGTTCCAAAGAGATAGGGGTCAACGGCAGAGGCGTGATTGGCCACAAATATCACGGGCCGTTTCCGCCATCCTGACCGGTCTTCCATGGTCACCGGGGCCATAAACGGCACATACCTGACAAGCACAAGGCCATACACCCTGACAAGGCGGCGCACCATCCTGTCAGGTGGCTGTTTCAGGAAAAAACGGTTGACAGGAATGAGCAGAAAAAGCACGCCAAAGGCAAGGACTGTAACCACAGGAAAAACAGTCCATATATATATGTTCAGAAGAAATTTTTTCAAAACGGAACGAAGATCGTCAGGAAGCGGCGGGGATGTGCCTCATCAGTGAAACGAACGGCAGGCGTCAGGCCTGTTCAGCGCGTTCCTTCTGAAGTTTCTCAATGAATCGGCATATATCGCCCACTGTGCGTATCTCCCGAAGCTCTTCCTCCTGCCCCATCCTTGTGTCAAATGCCTTTTCAAGGGCCACCACCATGTCAACCGAGTCGAGGCTGTCCAGGCCAAGCTCTTCATAAAGCCTGGCATCCATACCCAGTTCCGACTCTTCAAGTTCGAACTCCTCGACCATCACTTCAACAACCGTTTTGTATATCTCTTCCTTTGATAACATTCATATTCTCCGAAACACCAGTGACGTATTCACTCCGCCAAGGGCAAAATTGTTTTTAAGCACAACATCCATGCGTTTTGCGACCGGCCTGCCCATTAAAAGGTTCAGGCCCTCAACGGCCCTGTCAGGCCGCTTGAGATTCAGTGTCGGCAGCGCCTCTTCACGCCGCATCATCTCAAGGAGGGCGACGGTTTCAAGTCCGCCAGCGGCCCCAAGGGCATGCCCTATGTGCCCCTTGAGGGAACTTACCGCCACACGGCCTCCCAGGGTCATGGCAACCGCCCTGCCTTCAGCAACATCCCCCTGTTCAGTGCCTGTGGCATGGGCGCTGACATAGTCCACATCGTCAGGTACGACGCCAGCCTCCTTCATGGCCTTTTTCATGGCAGCCGCCATGACATCGGCTCCGGGCGCAGCCACATTACCACAATCGTTCACATGACCAAAGCCCTTTATTTCAGCAAATATCCGGACGCCACGCGAAACGGCATGTTCATACTCCTCAAGAACAAGCATGCCGGCTCCGGCTCCGCAGACCACACCGTCCCTCTCCTCATCAAAGGGGGACGGGGTCATAAAGGGAGGGTCATGCTTTCTTGAGGCGGCATGGAGGACATCAAAGACCATTGTAACCGTTGAATGAACCTCGTCTGCGCCTCCGCAAAGCATCACCTTCTGCCTGCCGGAGGCCACAAGCATGTATCCAAGACCAAGGGCCTGGGCGGCGGATGTGCAGGCGCTGGCCGGGGCCCACTGCTCCCCTCTGATGCCCAGGGCAAGGGAGACATTGGCTGAACAGCTATGTCCCATGATCTTGAAGAACATGCCTGAACGCATATCTTCAACAGTCTCATCAGGAAGAAATTTCCTGTAAAATTCCTCGAAAACCGACGGGCTTCCAGTGGTTGAGCCTATGGCCACCCCGGTTTCGCCTCCGGTCAGGCACTCTTTGTCAAGCCCTGCCTCCCTTGCGGCCTCCATGGAGGCAAGGGTCGCGTAAATGGACATTGGCCCCATGGTGCGCCTGAATTTTCTCGGGATAAGTTTTTTGGGATCAAAGTCGGGAACCGGGGCCGCGAGATATGAGTAAAGACCGCTGATACGCTGCCACTCCGGCATGATGACAACAGGACTTTCACCCTTCCAGAGACCGTCAAAAAATACGGCGCAACCTGTGCCGTATGGTGAAACGGCTCCACGTCCGGTAATGACAACACGTTTCCCGGACATTGTCAATTTCCCTCCAACGTGCCGGAGGTAACGGCTTCAGCCGCCTGTCCGCACATCTTTTTCAGTGCCGCTATCTCCCTCGCGTCCAGGGCGCGCCTTGCCCCGGGCTTCATGCCCTTTATGGTCAACGGACCTGAACTTACCCTCAACAGCCTTGTCACCCTGTGATTCACCGCGTCAAACATCCTTCTTATCTGCCGTTTCCTTCCCTCACGCAAGATTACCCTCAGTGTGGCGCTCCTCCTGGTTTTGCCAAGGGGAGTTATGGAACATGGCAGGGTCTTTTTACCATCCAGCAAAAGGCCATTTTCAAGCTTCAGTATATCCTTTTCAGATGGATGCCCTTTTACCGTAACATGATATGTCTTGTCAAACTTGTATCTTGGATGCAGCATGCGGTTTGCCAGTTCGCCGTCATTTGTGAGGAGCAGCAACCCCTCGCTGTCAAAATCAAGACGGCCCACCGGATAGAGACGTTTTGCCGGGATATCATGGAAAAAATCCATGACGGTCGGTCGTCCAAAGGGGTCCCTCACTGTGGAAAGCACTGACACAGGTTTGTAAAAAAGCCAGTATTCATGGCAGGCTGAATCTTCCAGCACCACTTTTCTGCCGTCAGCGACAACAATGTCTGAACCTGGCTCAACCTTGACCCCGGCCTCGCTGACGACAACGCCGTTTACCATGACCCTGCCTTCACTTATCATGCGTTCAGCATGACGCCTGGAGCAGACTCCGGCATGGGCCATGAATTTCTGGAGTCTCATTTTCATGGCAGGTTGCCCGGGCAAACCTGAAACCCGGCCTGCGGGACTAATGACACACCCTGTTTACAGCGGCCTGCGCCCCGGCATAACCGTTACTGAGGGCCTGACGATACCATGTGCAGGCAGCGGGCAGGCTCTGCCACTTGCCCATCCCGTATTCATATACCCTGCCTATGTTGTATTGCGCGAAGGCGTTATCCTGGTCCGCCGCCTTCATGTACCACTCATAAGCGGCAATGTAATCCTGCTCCACGCCGTAACCGTTCTCATAACACATGCCCGTCCTGTTCTGGGCGTCGGCCAGGCCCTGTCGGGCTGAAAGCATGTACCATCTGCATGCAGCGGCATAATCCTGTTTTACTCCGTAACCGTTGTCATACATCCAGCCCACATTATACTCTCCAGCCATGCTGCCCTGCAGGGCGGCAAGCATATACCACCTGAATGCCTCTGGATAATCCTTTTTGACCAGTTGCGCCTTTTCATAGAAGATTCCCGCACGGTTCTCGGCAGGCGCAAAACCGCCTGAAGCGGCAATCAGGTAATATTCAAGGGCGTCTTTCCAGCTCTGTGGAGTGCCTATGCCCAGGTCATACAGCATGGCCTTTGCGTAATTGCCTGTTATATTTCCCGTGCCTGCGGATTCCGTGGCAAGCCTAAAGGCCGTTTCCGGATTGTTGTGTATGCCGACACAGCCGTTAAGCTGGGCGTATATGCCTGTTGCCGAGGCGCACTCAGGCCTTGGCACATCCTCAGGCACTCCCCGCACAAAGGCATGGGCAACGCTCATGGCAGCCTTGCAATAACTGTTTTCAGGATAACCGCCCGCCTTTTTCACAGCATTTTCATACTCCTGAACCGGCTTGTCAGCATCCATTAATATATTGAACAGGTCATAACATTCCCTGTCCTCGCTGCTCATGGCAGCAAGAATGTCCTGAAAGGTTTTCCCGGAATTTCTTACCGAGGCCGTAACCACATCGCCCGACGTGACATCAAGCACTGTCCAGTACCTATCGTCCCCATAGCGTAACATCGGGATAAAGAGTTCCATAAGCCCTGATTCATACATGGCGCACCAGTCCTGTCCCGCAGGAACAGAGGCTGCTTCCAGAACTGTGAAACGCCCGTTTTCCAACGCCATCTCAACCCTGTAAAATGAGCCTTCAATCTCCAGGCACGGCACATGCAATCTGCCTGAAGGTTCGAGCAGTGGAAGATGGTCTTCTTCTGCTGAAGCTGAGGAGAGACTACCCGGCACAAAAGCGGAAAAGAAAAAAAACAGGATTACAACATACGGGATTTTCATTCAGATACCTCCGGACAATATTATTGAAACAGGCAGAAGAAAAAACAACGCGCCTGAGCCCAAACAGTGTACAGAATGTAATGAGAAATCAGACCGATTTCAAGTCACGGAAATGGAAAGTTGAAATATTCGGATGACTAAAAAATCTAAAGTTTGGAGTTTCAGCCTTCGCGCCTGTTTCATCGTGCTGGCACGAAAAAAGTAAAAAAATGCCGAAAAACATCAAAAAATCATTGCCATAAACAAAAAACTCGATAGCCGCGTCTTCTCAGCCGAAAAGAAAAGAGACAAGAAACACTCAACGTGCTTTTCGGCTGAAAAAACGCGGCCTTCAAAGGAGTTCTTACATGAAAACAATAGAATTACATATCCGATTCAATGCAAAAGCAGACAATTGCCGCATTACACGCCTGTTTACCAAAACGACAAACAGACATTAATGTTCATACCCCCTGCGGGAGATATCAATCTCCCTTCCCCCGTATTCCAGGAACACCCCTGTTCCCTGCCTTATCTCGCCTATCCTGAAAGGCGCCCTTCCCAGGGTCTCAGCGACTCTCGCAACAGACTCCTTTTCCCTTTCAGGCGGCACTGTCCATAACAGTTCAAAATCCTCTCCTGCCGAAAGCATGAAAGAGAGCTCAAGTGGCAGGTCGCTGATGCCTGTGTATTGATATGCCACTTCAGGAGCCGCCCTTCTGCAAAAACGTCTCAGGCTGCCTGAAAGTGGCAGGGAATCCGCGTGGATTACAGCGGAAACTCCGCTCATTCGGCATATATTGGCAAGGTCGGTGGCTATCCCGTCGGATATGTCCGTTGCCGAGGATGCAAGACAATTTTCAGCCAGCGTCCTGCCTGCCGCCACCTGCGGTACGGGGTGAAGATGCCGGTCACGCAACCGCCTTGCCGCAATCCGTCCCATGCCTGCGCCTGTTTCAGGATGCCTTAGCATGACAAGTCCGCCGCCGGCCTCGCCTGTAAAGCCTGAACAGAAAACAGTATCCCCTGGAGACGCCCCGCCTCTTGAAAGGGCCATGCCAGGTTCCACCTCTCCTATGATGGTCATTGTTACGGAAAGCCCGAATGCCGCCGCCACGGTATCGCCGCCGGCGAGATGCGTCCCATGAGCCGCCAGCATGGAAGAGAGTCCACGCATGAAACCGGATGTCCATTTGAGGTTCATGTGATTCCGGTCAAGGGAAAGATTCAGAAATGCCCAGCGTGGCACAGCCCCCATTGCCGCCATGTCGCTTAAATTCACGGCAGCCGTCTTTATGCCGAGGGAACATGGGGAAAAATAGTCATGGCTGAAGTGAATGCCCTCTTCAAGGGTATCGGTGGTTACGGCAATCTCCATGCCTGCCGAAGGAGCAAGGACAGCGCAGTCATCACCCATGGAAAGGACAACCCCTTCCGGCGCAGAATCCTTGCGGATCTTTTCTGCAAGTTCTATTATTTCCCTTTCCATCACAGGATATCGGGATTTATCAACTCAAGGTTGCGGCTCTCTGTCCAGCCGCGGCGGCTTTCTGAAATACGGACAAGCGACCACTCCCCCTCACGCCTCTCCTCTCGCGCCACGGTTCCTTCATGGAGTCTGAAAAGCAGTGTATCCCCTTCAGCAGGGCCTGAAAGCACCTCTGCTTCAGGAGAAACAATGACCGCCCTGCTGTCAAAACGGAAATCATGCCACATGATCCCTGCCGACAACGCGGACACTGCCCAGAAAAACATGCCTGTCATCAAAAGGTACCAGATGACATCCTTTCTGAAAAACAGATAGAGAAGCACAAGCCCCCAGAAAAGAAAATTCGCGGCGACAAAGGCGTAAACAGCCTCCTTCACATTTACTGAATCGAGCCAGAAGAGAAGGGTCCTTAAACCTCCCTCACCGGAATTCACCTTGTCTTCAAGTTGTTCCCGCACATATCCAAGATTATATCCAAGGTCAGGATCACCGGGCATCATTATCTTCGCGCGTTCATAATTGAGTACAGCCATCCCCTTTTTCCCAAGCCTGTAATAACAGTTTCCAATGTTGTAAAAGAGGTCGCCTCCCACAAAACCCATTTCCCTTACCCGGGTATAGAGCCCCAGGGCCTTTTGAAATTCTCCATTTCTGTAGGCAATGCCTGCCTCTGCAACAAGCTCTGACGCCGGTATCTTCCCCGGGACATTCCCGCCTGCCATGGCACTCGCACAGCAAGGCTGGACAATGGCGGAAAGCAGCGGAAACAGAAGCAGGACCGTCACATATCTCATTTCATGCCCTCCTCTATCTTTTTCACATTATCAAGGAGCTGCCTGACAGGAAGGTTGTCCGGGGATCTGCACGCATAAACCGCCTGTTCCAGCATGCTGACAATCTCCCTGACATTCCTTGTCACATCCTGCCGCACCCCGGCGCCTTCCAGGGTCAGCTCCACCTTGTGGCCGCCTGCATCGACCAAGCCGGAGAGGTCCACCTGCCTCAGCACGTCGCTCGTATCCTGGTCGATGTCCAGCACCGCCGCCTCCCGGCCGTCCAGGAGCACTCTTACGACGGCTGCACCGGAGGTTCCCTTGAAACGCTCTGCAGCCAGCATGGCCTTGAGGGCCAGTACAGTTGCCTGGGTAGTGCTCCAGTTGCCGAAGGAGTCCTTCTTGGAGGCCAGGTACGCCAGGGCTCCGGACA
>CAYXYO010000097.1:0-7094 GCA_964469365.1 uncultured Desulfobacterales bacterium
TCCCTTCTGGATACAGGCGGAGAGGTTCTGCTTGTATCACAATTCACACTGCATGGTGACTGTCGAAGGGGCAGAAGGCCATCTTTCTCATCCGCGGCCAGACCTGAAACCGCCCTCAAGATATACAATGACACTGTAAAGGCGCTGAAGGAAACAGGAGTAAATGTGGAAACCGGAATCTTTCAGGCTGACATGAAGGTTTCCCTTACAAACGACGGGCCTGTAACCGTCATGCTCGACAGCCGCAAAACCTTTTAACACGCATTGAAAATCAGGAGATCCCCCAACGCGAGGGGAAAAATGACCTGAAAAACAATTTACAGAGACAGCTCCACGCAAAACTACCATCCGTTAATCTGCCGCAAGGCCTCATAGGCTACAATCCCAACGGAAGTCGCCAGGTTCAGGCTTCTCACCTTGCCTGTCATGGGAATCCTGTAAGAGGGACAGAGAGACATTATTTCCCCTGGCAGGCCTGCTGTTTCCCTGCCAAAGAGCAGATAGTCCCCTTCTGAAAAAGGCGCCTCAGTATAAACGGTGTCAGCACGCCTTGAGAAGGCCAGAAGATTTTCATCGCCACAGGCGGCAAGAAACCGGGACAGGCTGTGGTGATGCACCACATCCACCAGATGCCAGTAATCAAGCCCGGCCCTTTTAAGGTGCCTGTCATCTACACTGAAACCAAGGGGGTGAACAAGGTGCAGACAGAGTTCAGCAGCCGCGCATAACCTGGCCACATTGCCTGTGTTTGGTGGAATCTCAGGCTCTACCAGGACTATATGCAATTTTGTCATATCAGACACCGGCATCCTGCCTGGACCCGCATTCCGGGCAGAGCCCCCTGACCTCAAGCCTGTGATTTATTATCCTGTAACCGAAATCAGACGCGATGTCTTTTTCTATCTCATCAAGCCGTTTATCAACAAACTCTTCGACTTTGCCGCACTGCATGCACCTGAGATGACAATGGTGGTCATGACCATATACATGCTCATAGTGCATATGCCCGTCTTCAAAGTAAATTTCCTCAACGAGGCCTGCCTCGATGAGAAGGGGAAGTATACGATAGATAGAGGCCCTTGAAACCTGTATATTCTTCTCTTTCATGATCATGAACAGGGAGTCCACGTCAAAATGATCATGAATGGTAAAGATCTCTTTTATTATGGCCTCGCGCTCCGAGGTATACCGCAGATTGTGCCGTTCAAGGTAGTCCCTGAACACCTGAAGTTCAGAAGGATATTCCCGCTGACTGTCTCGCATGCCCTGAAACCCCTTGCAATTACTTTAATATCTCTGAAAGCTCATCACGAAATTCCATAATCAGGTCTTCATCTTCAATTTCAATGCACAGCAGATCTATGAGCTGCTCAAGATTTTCCCGTGACGGTTCTCCCTCCTTGGCCCAGTCTTTCAGATATGACCTGAATACCGCCTTTGCAATGGGACCTATGGCACGGGCAAGGGCTGTCTGCACAGTATTAAGCGTTGCAGCCATAGGGCCTTCTTCAAGAAGTTTGTCAATATCAAGGGGTTCAGGGGCCCTGGCAAAATCCATACTGTCAATGGAGCCATTTATATCGCCTGCGCCAGAACCATCACCAGGCACGAACTCACTTACAGTGCCACCCTCTTCATACCCTGCAGAAGCTCCTGAGTCAGCAGAAGTTGGGCCATCTCCTAACACGCCCAAACCATCTTCATCTTTCTGACGGGCTCCCTCCATCAACAGGAAGGTAAGGGGCTCCTGTATAACTCTTACACGTCTCTTGCAAAAGCCCTGGATATCGATCTCGGCATCTTCCCATCCCACAATTTCCAGGGCGGCTTCCGCCCCCTCCTTATCGGTGGTAACGGCATCAAACAGTTCACCTTCATTAAAGTAAAGCGTACCCGACAAACCATCTACAGTTTTTATATACACGGTACAGGTCTTGCGCTCCAACTCAACCATCTGAAGAGCAACTGGCAGGGCCACGCCTGAAATATGTCCCATATCACCTGCGGCAATACCATCCAGAACAGTCTGGTGAAGCATTGAGAACTCACTTTCCACATCTACTGTTCTGAACACGCCATGCAACGCAAGCTGCCGCATATCTTCCTCATCCATACCCTTGGAAAGCACAACACATGGCACCGAAGGCGCCACCTGATCAATTTTATCAAGAAACACAAAAACAGGATCAGATATAATATCAAAAAAAATTATGAAAAGGGCTATATCTTCCGCAAGCAGTATCTCAATGGCCTCCTTTGCACCAGGCACAACCAGAAGGCTGTAAGAAGAAGTGTCTCCTATACGCTTTCTTTCCTGTTCAAGCCTGACAGGAAACATATGATCTCCCACAAGAAACAGAACTTTTTTCATACAATTTCCATACCTCAACTACAACAACAGATTGTCAAATTTTTCCAAGCAAAACTTATAGTTATGTGGTTAAAGCAATGAATCTGCAAAAGACTATTAAATTACACTACAAACAAGACACAAAACCTTCCCCTGTTTGCACAGGGACCACTCAACTCTCTTTAAATCCCCCCCTTAACTGGCAGTAAATAATAAACCATTTCATAATAAAATACGAGCTTTTTCAAAAAATATTATTTTAATAAAGAAGACGAATATTCTTTGACAGGAAACTTATCAGATTTTTATTATCTACCGATACAATTTATAGTTCCAGACAACAAATAAGTACTTTGATGTAATGACCTCTTTCAGGTATAATACTTCAACTCATTACAAACCAAATATGGGTCCGCTTACCAGGGAGGATATTTTATGAAATACTGCATTATTGCTCTATTATTTTTTATTACCGTATTGCCATTGCCACTGCAAGCAAAGTGTATAAAGGGAGACTGTTACAGTGGATTCGGGACATTTGAATATCCAAACAGCACATATACAGGGGAATGGAAAAACGGCAAAAGGGAAGGAAAAGGCAAAAGGATATACAGCAACGGCTCTTACTATGATGGTGAATGGAAAAAGGGACGGCCTGATGGAATTGGCACATATTGCTCACAATCAGGAGAAAAATATACCGGCCACTGGTCCAGGGGGAAAAAAGATGGTTCAGGTGTAATTATTACAAGTGACGGCAAGCAGTATCCCGTAGAATATGCACGTGACAAAATCATTAAGGGGGGCAAACCCTCCACCACACAAAGTATTCGCATGGCGTTGCCCAGACCTGCACCTCCTCAACCAACGACCATACATAAAGAAATAACAACAAAACCTATTGCAAGGCAACCATCCAAATCAGGCACCATCAAGCTGGCAGACGGTGGTTCATACAATGGAAAATTGAAAAACGGCTATCCCCAAGGCCGTGGGAAAGCTGTATACAACGATAATGATACATATAAAGGTAACTGGAAAAATGGAATTAAATCAGGCAAAGGCACATACACTTTCCATAACGGCGGAAAATATGAAGGAGAATTTCGAAACGGCTTGCCAGATGGAAAAGGGGTGCTGGTGTTACCTGACAGAAGCAGATATGAAGGAGGTTTCAGCAATGGTCTTTTCAATGGAAAAGGCACCATGAAATATGCTGATGGCAACACTTACACGGGAGAATGGTTCAGGGGGAAACGACACGGTACCGGAACAATGTTTTTTAAAAATGGCGACAGGTACACAGGGGAGTGGAAAAATGACGGGGCGGAAGGAAGCGGCACATACAGGTTCGTCAACCGCATGTCAGTCAAGGGTACATTCAAAAACAATGTACTTTATGGCAAGGCATCTGTAAAATATCCTGATGGCAGCCATTACAACGGTGCACTTGTCCGTGGCAAACGTGAAGGAACAGGCACCTACACCTTCAGGAACAGGGATCAGTACTCAGGTGAATGGAAAGACAATGAGATGTCAGGAGAAGGTATTTACACCTTTGCCAATGGCACAAAATATATCGGCACCATGGATAAAAACAGGTTTAACGGCTCAGGTGTTCTTGTTTTCAAAAACAAGAAAATCGCTGGCAACTGGCAAAACAATAATTTTATACAGTAAAAAGGCGCCAACCACCTTACCGGCTTATGACGCATCTCAGACTTATGCCGGCAACAGACAAAACAGTATTTGCTGCTGCCGGCGCCTTCCTTACCTAACTGCATGATAACCGTTGAAATACGTTATATCCCGGGGGTAGGTCTTGTTTCGAGATCACCCTCGGCAGACAAGGCGATACAGCTTCTGAAAAAATTTACACCAAACTGTGAGGCTGTAGGCAACAAGCAAAAACGCGGTATTATTTTCAGAACCGAAACCGCTTCCGAGGCCATACAACGGTGTAGTGATCTTGCGGAACGTCTTGTCACTTCAGGCTTTTTTGATGCCTTGCCCTTTTCCCTTCCATTTCATGGCATCATACATGACTCACAACCTCCCCCTGAAGAAATATGGCAATTTGTCCCCCAGGGCTCCCTGCTTGTCCCGGAACATGAAAATATCCCGGGAGCATCATACTGGCTCTACAAATGGCAACTTGTCAACTTCACAAAAGACAGATCGGTAGAAACATCACTCTTTCCCCTTAAGTCCCTAATGCTTCTTGGGAACAACAAAGAGGAATGTTTCTTTTGCGGAAGTCATTTTCACAATAATACAGAGTGCGGTTCATGCTGGTCTCCACCGCCGGAAAGTTGCACAGTAAAAAGGCTTGCGTCCCTGGCCCCAAACCTCTGGACAGAAGACCTGAAACTTAAACGAAGAGAAAACATCTCGATAACAGAAGGACTGCAGTTTCTCCTCCAGGACATGAGGCGTCAATTTTCATGGCACTACCTCCTTATGATCTGTCAAACGTCTGCCAACTCATTTAATGAACTTGCATTTTCTCCGCTGACAACAGGCAACTCAAGGACACACGACCTGGCCAACGCCATAAAGCATAAAAACATAAACTCACTACACCCTCTCATGGAAAAATGGAGAAAAATAACTGGAGATTCCAGGGTATATCTGATTAAAGGATTATATTACCTGCACACAGGAGACGTCGACCGTGCCATGACTGCCTGGTGGGACGCTGAAAACAGCGCTCCAAACGCCCTGTTGAAGAGTTACGCATCCATTCTTCAAAGCAGGGTTCACCTTCTGGCAGGCAACATATCCGCCGCCGAAGCCTATGCCACCAGGGCATACAAAACCGACAACTCCCCGGAAACCCTTTACTGGCATATCATATTTTCAATACTGGAAGAAAAGAGGAAAAAGCGCCACACGGATGCCATGAGGCTTATGTCAGGTTCTCACACATGGCTCACTTCCCTTGTCATTGACCCTTTGCTGCTTCCGTATCAGCAGGAAACAGAAGCAGATTTCATGGAAATATTCAAAGAGGAAGAAACAAATCTGCGCAAAAAAATAAACCGTCTTGAAAAAAACATCAGGCACGCAACAGAAGCCTTTGGGCCGGACATTACCGCAGAGACAGAAATAAAACTGAGGGACCTGCTTGGCAAACTTGGAGATATGGGCCTTACGGAAATCAGGAAAAGTATCTCATCGCTTGAAAAAATGGATCAGGGACTACAGAGAAAAATAAACCGGAAAGTTGCCACGTTACTTAAAAATATACCCGTATTGAAAAAACGGTGCAGAGAGATCGCCGGGAAACTTACATCCAGGAAAAAAAAGGCGCTCTCAATAAAAAAAGAATGCCTTGAAATAATAACAGCGCTTAACGAACTGTCCAGGAAAAGATGGATTGCCGATCCTGATGAACAGAAAAAATTACAGACAGAACTGGCAACCATAGAAAAACAGTACAAGGCAATGAACCGTCATTACAGGGAATATATAGAGGCCCTGTGGCAATTCAATCTTCTGAAGAAATACCTGACATATGGAATGTTTTTTACTCTTATGATCTGGTTCGCCATATATATGTCAAGGTTTTTCTGAGATATACCCCTCGCAACTCACTAATCTTTCCTGCTGACATCTCCGATCAAGCGGCACATAACCTTAACCGTCTCCACAAGCACCATGTGGCACCTGTCGCGCCGACCATCCTTGTTTTTCCGGAACGCCTTGACATCATCCCGGCTTTTCCAGTTCACCCCTGATATATCGCTACAGTTCACTCCTCCGTATTCCATGGTTATCCTGTCAAATTCCTTTACCATCTTGTAACCAAGACGCCACATATCCCGTCCATCCCTGCCGTCAGGCGTAGTCTTGCCCATGGCAAGTCCAAAGGCGGCAAGGGCCCCGGGCAGACAACCGCATACACTGCCAGTGCTGGCAAGCCCGCCTCCAAAGGGAGAAACTGTGGCAATAGCCTGGGAAGGGTCGTCAATTTCAAGCAAATCAGCACACACAGACAACACTGCCTGACTGCAGTGAAAACCGTCATCAAAAAGTTTTACGGCACTGGAAGCCATCTCGTCACATTTCATCTGAAATTTTCCTCCTTAGGAAAACCGGTTATTGAATGATACAGGTGAACCATCCAGACTGTTGCAAAAACCGGGGCAAGCAGGTTAAGTCCCGGGACAAGTGTCATTATGGTAAAAACCAGCCCACCGGCATAAACTGATTTGCGATGCAGCCTGCCCAGATTTCTGGCGGCAGGTTTCCCCATATGATATCCCGCGACCGTTTCAAAAAACTCCCGGCCAAGCAGATATGTATTTAACAGTATTGACATAAAAAAACCCGCTCCGAACAGGTAAAATGGCAGCACCATTATGTTAAGCCACAGGGCGAACAGGGTAAATTTCACATCGTGCATAACATCAGGCCAGAATACAGGCGGTCTGGCTCTCACCTTGTCAGGATAAAACACCTGCTCTACACGATGGATGATCTGCTCCTGGAAAATGCCTGCAAAAAGCACCATGAGAGACGGCAACATGAACCAGCCTGCTATACCTGTAAGTATGCCGGCAAGCCAGTTGACCAGGCTGTCCAGCCACCCTGTCTCCAGATTTACCAGGTCTGAAGTAAGCCATGTCACTCCAGTGACAAGCAGGGCAATGGAAAAAAAAGTAAGCAGGGCGCAACCCACTATAATATTGGTCAGTCTGGCCCTTTTCATAGAACTGATGGTTAATGCGAAAAAATTCAT
>CAYXYO010000098.1:0-10894 GCA_964469365.1 uncultured Desulfobacterales bacterium
CTTGTACAGAGAAAAAAGGAGGCTGAACAACTAAAACTTATGCAGGCTGGCTGCAGGTGGGTCAGGGCCATATGGCAGGAATCAGAAAACCGGAATGAGACTGTCACCGATCAGAAAATCATTGCCTTCTGGGTCAACGCCATACGGGATTACTGCATCAGGGGAGATGAATCCAAATACCACATACAGGTAAAACACCTTTTCAGGGCTTCGGGAATCAAAGGCGGAAACCTTGCCTTTGAAACCATGGTCAGGGCAGGCGTATGGCAACCTGATGAAAACCTTGAAGTCCTGCGATACGGCATTGAGACGGTCTTTTCAGACGATTGCATAAGACAGGCTGAAAAACTGGCGGCAAGGTCTCCTGACACAGAACGTGAAGAAAGAGATGACCTCAGAGAGCTTGAGGCATTTACCATTGACGGACCGGCAAGCCGCGATCTTGACGACGCTATAAGTTTCAGGGAGATTGACGGCCTTTATGAAGTAGGCGTTCATATAACCGATATAGGTATGGAAATAAAACCGGGCACCCCTCTGTTTGAAGACGCCGTAAACAGGGCGACCTCAATCTACCTGCCTGACATGCAGATATCCATGCTTCCGGAAAGCCTGTCACATAACGCCTGGAGCCTTTTCCCACTCAAGGACAGGAGAGCCGTATCTTTCATAATACTGTTTGATAACGATGGTAATGTGGTAAACAGCAGGATTGTCAGGAGTGTGATAAACGTGAAAAAACGGTTGTCATATTCTGACGCGGATCATGAAATCGCCAGGGGAGGCCATCTCAAAAAACTCCATTCAATATGCCTTGCCTCACAGGAAAAGAGGATAGAGAAGGGGGCGTTACCTCTACCCATACCAGAGGCGGACATATCCGTATCGCCAGACGGCACGGTTGACATCAGGCTTATGACCCAGGGGCCATCAAGATTCCTGGTTTCTGAATGTATGATCATGGCAAATGCCCTTGCCGCACGATTCCTGCACAACAACCAGATACCAGCCCTTTACAGAAGCCAGCCGGAGCCCAGAAAACGCGTGGTAAACGGACACGAAACAGGACTCCTGGCCAATTACCGTCAACGCAGACTGTTAAGCAAGGGACATCTTGGACCAGAGGCAGAACCGCACAGCGGACTCGGAGTGGATGTTTACACCACAATCACATCTCCTCTCCGAAGGGGACTGGACCTTCTGATGCAGCAGCAGATAACGTCTGTATTGACATCAGGTATTCCCATGCACAACGACAAGGATATCGCCCGGTACGCCATCCTCCTTAAAGAAGGCCTTGCCACAGCCGCTGCAGTAAGAGCAGGCACTGTAAGATACTGGTTGCTCAGATATTTTGAATCCATCAGGGAAAAACCTGTGGAGGGCTGGGTGCTTGAAACCGGCCCAAGGCGTCCTTTGATAGTGCTAAAGGACACCCTGAATGCTGTTGAACTGTCAGCGCCCAAGGATTTTACCATAAAGAGCAACCAGGAGGTGCTGGTGCAGGTCACCCGGGTAAGCGCAAGGGAAAACATCCTGAAATTTGACTGGTACAGATAGGTTGGAGCGCCGCAAACGGTCCAAACTGCCATCTGAATCACCAGATTAATCATCTGGCCCCGCTATTTATGACACAACACCCGGACATGCATGTTCAACCAGAGGAAACAACGCGCCATAAAAACCCTTTCGCTCCCAATAGCCCCAACAATTCCCTTAACGAAGTTAAACAATGGCAAAAAAAACCTGAAGTTTTTTAGAGAATATACCGTTAGAAATAACATTCAAGATATCATTTTCTTTTTAAGCGATCAGAGGAGAGATTGATGCACCAGGAAAGGCGCCTTAAACAGCGTGTACCGGTAACTTTTCCACCTGAAATAACAGTACGGTATGCCAATAAAATTTTTCATGCCGAGCCGACCAATATCAGCAAGGGAGGAGCTTGCATAATAATGCCGGTAAAAGTTAAACCATTTTCCGAACTTGTTCTGGTATGGGAAATGAAGGGCCAGGGAGTCGTTAAAATAGAAGCATTGGCAAGGTGGTGCAAACCAGAAGGCTTCAAGTTCAAGGTTGGACTGGAATTTCAGGCAATTACAAAATAACCCAACCGTCCGGGATTCACATCTCCTCAATGTCAAAATTAAAGCCCGCCTCCCATGGACCAGGCCTCAAGTCAGCCGGCAGCGGCGGAAAGGGGGCAGCCGCCATGACAGCCCTTTCAACCGAGGCGTCAAAAAGCGCGTTGCCAGACCTCTTCTCAAATCTGACATAAAGCAGTTTGCCATCGGATGCAACGGCAAGGGATACAGTCACCTTTAACCCACTGGTCTTAAACAGGGCTGAAGGGTAAAACCATCTGCTCCTTATCCTGTTTTTCAGCACCCGGCCATAGAGCGCCGCCGCGTCAAGTCCGCCTGATTCCGCGACTACGTTGTTTGAAGAGGCAGGACGCCCCCCCTTGTCTCCCACCCTTCCGGCAATTGCCGCAAGCCTGGCGTCCAGTATTGACTGTTTTCTTTTATCTGCCTCCACCTTATGCTCCATGGCGGCAATACGCCTGGAAAGCAATGTGTCCTTGTCCACATCCGTGTGACCTGGAGGCGCCGGTTTTTTCCTGACACGCTTTGGGGTAACAGACGGTTTGACCATCTTTTTCTGTTTCGGTTTATCCTGCCTTGAGGGCTTGACTGTTTTTACCTGTTTTTTCTTAACCGGCCGGGCAG
This sequence comes from uncultured Desulfobacterales bacterium, assembly GCA_964469365.1. Classification (GTDB taxonomy): domain Bacteria; phylum Desulfobacterota; class Dissulfuribacteria; order Dissulfuribacterales; family QOAL01; genus CAYXYO01. Next base: position 2,730 of record CAYXYO010000098.1, read on the forward strand.
GCACCTTAACCGCTTTCACACGCTTTTTCATGTCGGCAGAACCCGCCGGTTTTGACAATGCCTTTTTAACAGGCCCTTTTGCTACAGGCGCAACAGAAGCCTTGGGTTTCGTAACAGGAGTGATCAACCTTACATCAATAACTGAAACGCTCTTGTGAACAGGCGTGAAAATATCCGGCATGAATAACAGCAGGGAAATAACAGAAAGATGCAGCAGACACGCAGCGACAAAGGCTGCTTTCCAGTTCTCATGTCTATCCTTCCGGACAATTAAAGCACTGACCGTCATGGCTCCTGTTTTTCTGTTTCAACCGGACTGGTGACAAGCCCTATGGCAGTGATGCCGTTTTTCCTTATCAGGGCCATAACCTCTGCCACCCGGCCATAGTTCACATCCCTGTCGGCCTTCAGGAAAACCTGGGATACTGCTTTATGACTACTGAGTTGCTCCAGTCGTATGCCCAGATCCTCTGTACGAACCAGCATATCTTCCACAAATATCTCTCCCTTGCGGTTAATGGATATCGCAAGGGGAACCTTTTTCTGGGGCAGGGCCTCTGATGTTGTCTCAGGCAGGTTGATTTCAAGGCCACGGGTCATCATGGGCGCGGTAACCATGAAGATAATAAGAAGAACAAGCATGACATCCACCAGTGGCGTCACGTTAATTTCAGCCAGATACCTTCTGCCCCCCCTGCCCTTTGATGATGCCTGCATCACTTGCGACCACGCCCCTTAACCGCAAGCCGCCTCTCCACACTGTTCAGAAAATCCGAGGAAAATCCCCTGAGACGACGTTCCAGGTCATCCAGCATATTCATAAAGGTGTTAAAGGCCATGACAGCCGGTATGGCAGCGGCAAGGCCCGCGGCTGTGGCAACAAGGGCCTCTGATATGCCAGGCGCCACAGTTGCAAGGGATGCGGAGCCCTTGATGCCTATGCTCTGGAAACTGCTCATTATCCCCCACACCGTGCCGAAGAGCCCGATAAAGGGTGCGGCATTGCCAATGGTCGCAAGCACAGGAATCCTGCTGGAAAGACCCGCGACCTCTGTCTGCACCGCGTTGTCAAGGCTCCGTTCAAGGGTTTCAAGCCACACCCCAAGGGGAACGTGGGCTGACGCCCTGCTGAATTCAGAATGCAGCCTTTCAAGTTCCATATAACCTGCTTCAAAAACCGCCGCCATTGGAGAACCTGACATGTCACCGGCAGCGTTGGCTACATCCTCAAAACTGCCTCCCGCATTGAACAGGCGGCCAAATTCCGAATCCAGCGAAGAGGCCTGCCTGAACCTGAAAACCTTGACCAGGATAATGGTCCAGCAGGTAAAGGAAAAGATTACCAGGGTCAGCAGAACCAGTGTAACCACAGGACCTGAACCCATTACCATTGTTATCAGATCAGATGAATGTCCCATCGGAAATCATATTCCCATAATAAAATATCAAAAAAGATAAAACAGAAGAAAACGCGCCATCAAATTGCCGTGCTGTCAAACCTGACGAGATTCAATTAACGGCCCTGCTCAGAAATCAAGGGATTACAGGAAAAACAGTCCTGAAATATGCCGCAATCAGCGCCCTTTTGAAAGAGCAGCCTTACGGCATCTTCTCCCTGGGGACCAAGTTCTCTGGTGAAACTGTTTACATACAACCGCACATGCTGTCTCATAATATCCGGAGACATGTCGGCGGCATATCGCTGCATAAAGGGTTTCACCTCGTCCCAATGTTTCCATGCATAATCTATACTCTCTTTAAGACGCCTGTTCAATGCATATAACCAACCGGATGGAAGTTCCCGCCTCGCCACTATGCCTCCCAGGGGAATGGGGAGACCGGTTACCTTCTCCCACCACTCGCCAAGGTCCCGGAGAGGCTCAAGGCCGAACTCGCTGTATGTAAAACGTATCTCATGTATAACAAGACCGGCATCCACAACCCCATCCCTTACAGCCGCCGGGATATCTGAGAATCGCATGGGAATGAACCTTGAAATATCCGGATTATAAAGCCTGAGAAGCAGGGCCGCCGTGGTATATTCCCCTGGGATTGCCACAGAAGCGTCTGTGATATCCATGGGGTCAAAGTCTTTTCCGGCCAGCAACAACGGACCGCACCCCCTGCCCAGGGCGCTGCCTGACCTCAAAAGGATATAGCGGTCAGCGGCATGGCCAAAGGCATGGAAGGAAACCTTTGTGAAATCAAGTTCTCCTGCAAGCATCATGCGGTTCAGGGTCTCCACATCTTCCACTATGACTTCAATATCAAAGGGCAGTGAATCCTTTTCCATAATGAGCTTGTAAAAGGCAAAGGTATCGTTGGGACATGGAGAAATGCCCAGTTTCAACACCTTGTTGTTCATGCAAGACCCCTCTCTGTCACCAACTTGAGTTTCTTTCCGGTCAACATCATGGCTTCTTCCACAAGCCAGTTGCGCCTGTCTATATCCCCGGCCACATTGCTTATGCCCCTGAGTTCCATAAACGGTATATTGAAATATCGGCATACCATGGCCGCGGAAGCCCCTTCCATATTTTCGCAAAGGGCCTCAGGAAAACGTACTGTTATCCTCCGGGCCGCGTCAGGAGAAGCGGAGACACATGATACAGTGACCATCTGGCCACATATCATTTCAGGCACATCAGGAGACATGCCTGAAATGTCGGTCAGGGAATCCTTTAAAGAAAAAAACAGGGGGAGCTCATCTTCCGAAAGCCCGATACCTGAGATGCCTTCATCTCCACAGCGACCCAGGTCGCCAAACACCTCTGATTCCGCCAGGACCACATCAAGAGGGGCTGTCCTCCCCTCGTAACCGCCGGCAATACCGGCAAGGATTACAAATTTTGCCTTTTGTCTCTCAAGGGACAGGGCAATGTTCATGGCGGAAAGGGCCGGCCCGGCGCCACAAACCAACCAACGCACTCCCGCCGGCACGTGGCATGAATCAAGGAGCTCACGCTCCAGGGCGGTAGGAACAGCAATCAGCACATCATCAGGCAGCAATTATCTCCCTCTCTTCTGCGATAATCCCTTGAGAATCAGAATCCAAGTTCCCGCAAACGCATCTCCAGACGCCAGGACATGTAAAGTTCCCTGCCTGATGCCGCGCCGAGCCTCTGCAACTCCTCATCAGTATATTTTTCATGTATCCTGTAACAGAGGTAATTGACGCAGAAATGATACCTTGCCCTGATCGTGCAGCCTGACGGACCGAGGAAAAAACACCCTGAAGGGTCATGGCGGGATTCAGGCAAACCTATGCCAAGCATCATGTTCATAAGCATCAGGTAGTGATCGTACCACTCGTCAATCCCCCTGCCGCAGCATCCGCCGCCCTCAACAGATGTGGCACACATGCCACACAAACCGCCAAGGTCAAGCTCACGCATGCATGCGAAAGTATCATTGATTGCGGCATCATACCCTTCAAGCAACCTCTGCAAAACCTGGTCACCGGCGAGTTCCATTCCCCTGGCATCCATCAGGTCCCTGGCAAGGGCAATTTTCTGCCTTATCTCCTGTCCGTCAGTCACAAACTTCACAAAGGCAATAGGAAATCAGAACAACTCAGCCATTGCCGCTGAAAATATCAGCCACCTTCTGCTTGAGTTTTGTCTCATTATAGGGTTTGTGGATAAAGCCGGCAACGCCGCCCTTCCTGAACCGCGACATCACATCATCCTCGCTGTATCCACTGGACATGAGAACAGGAGGCCTGTCGCTTATTTCCCTCAGCCTGCGGAATGTCTCCGGTCCGTCCATCACAGGCATGACCATGTCAAGAATAACAAGGTCAATATTTTCATGCTCCTGCCGGAAAATATCAACGCCGCGCTCTCCATCCTCGGCAAGAAACACATCATATCCTGCAGATTCAAGCATGATCTTGCTGACTTCACGCACCACAAGCTCATCATCAATAACCAGCACCGTTTTTTTCTCTCCCCTCAACTCCACAACTTCCGGGACATCGGAAGACACAACCTCATCAACCGACTCTACAGAAGAATCCACTGGCAGAAGGACTGTAAAGACACTTCCCCTGCCTGGCTGGCTAGAGACTTTTATAACCCCCCTATGCCGTTTGACTATGCCGTGGGCAGTGGCCAGGCCAAGCCCCCTGCCTGCAAACTTCGTTGAATAAAACGGGTCAAAAATATTATTGATATTATCCTCATGGATTCCATGACCTGAGTCCTCAACTTTCAGAAACACATACGGCCCCTCTGGCAAATCAGATTCAAAGGTTATGGTGGTCAGCATTTCCCTGTCCGCTTCAATCACCCCTGTGGAAACCTTTATCTCTCCACCATTGGCATCAATTGATTCCGCAGCATTATTGACAAGCTGAATAACAAGTTCCCTCATGGAGGTCTCGTCCCCCACAACAGGTGGTATGCTGCGTTCCTCAAGTTTCAGGGAAATATTTTTGGCAAGGCTTGCGAGCAGCATCTTTTCAAGGCTGCGGACAATGAGATTAAGGTCCAGGGATTCCCTTTGAAAACTCCCCTGCCCCGCATACGAAAGAATCTGGTTTGTGAGCTTTGCCGCCCGCCTGGCAGATTTGTCAATGTTTTCCGCGTACCGCCTTACAACAGTAGGCAGATCGTCCCTGCGCAGCATAAGATCGGTAAAACCCATGATGCCCATAAGAATATTATTATATTCATGGGCTATTCCACCAGCCATAACACCCAGGCTTTCCAGCTTGTGGGCCTGAACGAGCCGTTCCTCAATGGCTTTTCTCGCCGTTATATTCCTGAATATCCCCCTGGTCCTGTAAGGTTTGCCATCCCGGAACATGCAGTTGCAGTTGCCTTCAACCGTTATCCTGTTTCCATCCTTGGCAATAAAAACAGTCTCGATGTTGTCAATTTTCTCACCTCGCATCACATTAAAAAAAATTGTGGAACATTTCTCCTGACAATCATTATCCAGGATGTCAAAAAATTTCATTTGCACGGCCTCGTCCCTGGAATAACCAAGCGTATCCACCCATGCCTGATTCACATAGACAAAGGTGCCATCAGGAGCCACACTCTGCACAATATCGTTGGCATTTTCAAGAAGATCACGAAAATCAACATCTTCCATTTCAGAATTGTCAAACTTTTCCCTGTTCATCTGTTCTGTTCCACAAAAATAAACCGTTTCCCCCAATGACCGCCCCACCACACCAGACGCCAGCGTCAGCAAACAACATGGTCAGCCAGACCCCCAACAAGCGTCAACACAATAACCTAAAATAAATTAATACTCAACCAGATAATTAAAAACAAACACAGGCCTATTCCAGAAACTCTGTCCAGCCATGCTGGTCAGGTTTTTCGCCATACTGTATCCCTGTGATTTCATCAAAAAATTTCTGGGCAAGCTCACCTGTCCTTCCCTGGTTGACCACATAATCCTTTTCCTTGTAAAACAGGGAGGCCACCGGCGAGATAACCGCGGCTGTGCCGGAGCCAAAACATTCTTTCAGTTTTCCGGAGGAGATACCATCAATTACCTCATCGATTGTGATAACGCGTTCTTCAACAGGTATGCCCCATGCGCCGGCAAGCTCTATCACCGTTCTTCTGGTTATGCCAGGCAATATGGAACCGGAAAGGGCAGGCGTAACCAGTTTGTCATCCATGACAAAAAAGATATTCATGGTTCCCACTTCCTCTATATTTCTGTGATGCTCGGCATCCAGCCACAAGACCTGGGTAAACCCCTTTTCCTTTGCGTCTTCCGACGCCATAAGACTCGCGGCGTAATTGCCTGCCGTCTTGGCCTCGCCCACACCGCCCCGGGCGGCGCGCACATATTTTTCAGTCACAAAGATCCTGACCGGATTGAATCCTTCAGGATAATAGGCTCCAACCGGACACATTATAATGGCAAAAATATACTCCTTTGATGGCCTGACACCAAGAAATGCCTCTGTGGCAATCATAAATGGCCTGATATAAAGAGAAGTTCCCTCTACGGAAGGCACCCAGCGGGCATCTATATTGACCAGCCGCTTGATTGCTCCCACAACAAAATCCCTGTCAATTTCAGGCATGCACATACGCCACGCGGAACGATTCATCCGGTCCATATTGTCAAAGGGCCTGAAAAGGCGTATCTTGTCATCCCTGCCCCTGTACGCCTTCAAGCCTTCAAAGATTGCCTGACCATAATGCAGGGCAACCGAGGCGGGATCCAGGGAAAAATCTCCATATGGCGAAATAAGGGGAGAGCGCCATGCCCCATCCTCATACCTCATTGTAAAAACATGATCTGTAAAATGAATGCCAAAACCGAGAGAGGACTCATCAGGTAATGGTTTCAAACTGTCCGGACCTTGAAGGTTTTCTTCAATCTTCATCTAACATTCCTCAATATCTTGAAATCACCAATCACATTATCAAGAGATGAAAGCATATTTTCACATTCACGCAACAACTTCATCTACCCATTAAAAACATAATAGGACAAAACACAATCTGCAAGCTGAAGAATCGTTGATGCAAAGGGGTGGACTGAAATCCTACCGGCTTATTACCTGCCAGGTCTGCCGGGCTATCTCCAGTTCTTCATCGGTTGGAATTACAAGAACGGCAACATTGCCATCTCCAGCGCCTATCCCCCCTGTTCTTCCACGAAGCGCAGAATTTTTCCCGTGATCAAGCACAACGCCAAGCCTCTCCAGTCCACGGCACGCCATTTCCCGTACCACAGGAGAATTTTCTCCAATGCCTCCGGTAAAAACAATACAGTCAGCCCCGCCAAGAACTGCCATGTAGGCCCCGATATATTTCCTTATCCTGTAACAGAACATATCAAGGGCGAGCCGGGCCTGCCTGTCACCAGCCTCGACTGCCATGACAATGCCGCGCATATCACTTTCACCGCATATGCCCCTGAGGCCGCTTTCACGGTTCAGCATAAGGTCAAGCTCTTCCATTGTGACGCCGGTTTCCCTTGAAAGGTAAAAAAGAATCGCCGGATCAACATCACCACTGCGGGTACCCATTATCAGCCCCTCAAGCGGGGTCATGCCCATGGAGGTGTCAACACTTTTTCCGCCCTGCACCGCTGTCGCGCTGGCCCCGTTGCCAAGGTGCAGGGATATGATATCCAATTCCGCAAGAGGTCTGCCCAGATAATCAGCAGCCTTTTTGCATACATATGCGTGAGAGGTGCCGTGAAAACCGTAACGTCTCACCCCCTGTTCCCTGTATAATCCGTATGGCAGGGCATAAAGAAAACCGTAATCAGGAACCGTCTGATGAAAGGCCGTGTCAAAAACCGCGACCTGAGGCACTGTAGGCGCATGTTCCGAAGCCAAACGGATACCGGCGAGGTTCGCTGAATTGTGAAGGGGGGCCAGGGGCACAAGGGCCTCAATGGCAGACATTACATCCTTGTCAATCATCACGGGTTGATGAAATCTCTCTCCTCCATGAACAACCCTGTGGCCGATCCCGGCAAGCTCAGACATGTCGGACAGCACCCCGCCTTCCATGAGCATGCCGAACATAATTTCAATGGCCTCCCTGTGCCCCGGGATATCCCTGCCCACCCTGATTTCATGCCTGCCGGATTCCTCATCGGCAAAGGTCAAGGACGCGCCGGCGCGCGCGCTGCCTATCTCTTCAACAAGCCCGGTGGCCAGCGCGCTGAAATCATGAATGGAAAAAAGCCGGTACTTCAGAGACGACGAACCCGCATTAAGCACCAGGATCTTCCTTTTTTTTCCGGTTCTCATAATATTACGTTATCCTTCAGGATTTCATCATGACCAGGCAAAGCTCACTTTTTGACACGGGTGCAAACACAGTCAAGGCGATATCTGTCATCAAGGCAGAACCAGTTGCCGCCATAAGGTTACAGGCTTTCAGCCAGCATCAAGCTCCAGTTTTCAGGCAGGGGGAAACTGGCCGCGCACCTCTCCGCTTCCCCTGTCGCGCTGAACACCCCGAACATGGTGGAGCCGCTGCCTGACATCATGGCGGCAAGGGCGCCTGCCTCAACAAGCCTTTCCTTTACATCCCGCAGCACGGGATATTTTTCAAACACGGGCCGTTCCAGGTCATTCTGCCACAAAAAAGCCTCATTAACAGCATTACCCTCAACATTTCCATACAACTCCCCTGATATCGAACAGTGTGAGTATGCCCATGCGGTGT
>CAYXYO010000099.1:0-6040 GCA_964469365.1 uncultured Desulfobacterales bacterium
AATGGGTTGTAGACGAACTTTTTGTGCTGGTCATGCCTTGTCTGACCAGCGCGGCTCATCTACCGTACTGATGGTGCTGCTGTTGCCTGTGATGGTGGCCATGCTCGTAATGGTGGTTGATATAGGCCAGCTTGTTTTTGAGCGCATAAGGCTTCAGACCACGGTGGACGCATGCGCCCTTGCCGCGGCAACAGTGCAGTCAGCAGGGCTTAACGAGATTGCCGATCTGAACCGGGAAGCGTATCTGGAGTTCAGAAAGGCCAGAAGGATTCTTAAATCCGGTACATGGTTCAGTTACGGCACGGCAAGAAGACCAATAAGATTTTTTGCCCGGGTTCTGGACTCGATTCACAGGTATCAGGATATGGCAAACAGTTATTTTGCCGCGCTTGCCCTCAGGGCCGCGGAGAATACGAGGAGACTCAACCTGCCATCTTCAAGACTTGTGGCCGTGTCCGGGGCAAGCAACAGCAGGCTTGCCCGGTTCAGCACAGAGAACAAGGGATTTTCTTACAGGTTTTACACGGCATCCTGTGATGAGTGCGCTGTTCCGACCAAACATTGGTACTATCCTGACAATCCCGCCTTTTATGGCAGGCATGACGGCTCCTATACACTGATGACGCCCAGGGTGGCAAGTGTGTCATCATATCAGACATATAAAGTCAGGCGCAGGAAGATAAATCCGCCGGTAACCTATGCGGCCTTTGGCCTGATGCAGAGAACCAAGGGGTTCATACTTGGAAACAGTTCCCTGGGTATACGCATGCCGCCTCTTGTGGCCTATGCAGCGGCAAAACCCACAGGGGGGGATATATACAGGATGAAGCCTTCATATATACCAATGATGGTGCAGCTTAAAAGGTTGACGCCAAGGCCAGGGGTGCCTGACCTCGCGAGGATGGAACATTAGTTATGAAACCCGCCTTTTCCGGCAGACATATCAGGAATGAAAAGGGGTCGGCCATGATAGAGTTTGCCATGATGATGCCCCTTTTTGTCATTATGATTGTTTTTCTGATGATATGTTATCAGGGTGTAAACAAGTATGTGACAAGTCAGGTAAAGGCGTATTCGGATATGCGTTCCAAGGTGAACAGCGCAGGAGGAGGCAGAATGCGTATTGTTAGAGGCACTGCCAGGGACAAGGTGCTCATCAACAGGGCAATGGCCAGATGGACGGGCCATTCCATGATTCCGGTAAAGATTACCGTATCTTCATATGGAGGTACGTGCGCCGGTTTGAGAAAGAACCGTTACAGACGATCGGATATCCGGTACAACCTTCCGTAATCAGGTTGATATTGTTTTATATTACTTTGATTTCCACAACTGTTTTTCAGGAGTAGATTGTCTATGAATAATACAAGAGCCCTTTTGATTTCCATTATCGTTGCCTTTGTAGCTACCCTGATGGTTTACGCCTATGTCCAGAAGAGGGAGAGTACCCTTCTTGACCTCAGTACGCCTGTCAAGGTGGTTGTGGCGGTAAGGGACATACCCGAAGGTGCGCGTCTGAACGATTCTGTTGTCAAGGAGGTGGAAATTCCGAAGAAATTTGTTCAGCCTGGCGCCATTGGAAATCTGTCTGGCATAATTGACAGGGTTATATATGTGCCTGTGCTTGAGGGTACACAGCTTCTGGAATCCATGCTCATATCTGATGAAAAGGCCGGTCTTGCCCCCAAGATTCCCAAGGACAAGCTTGGATTTACCATTGCTCTTAATGAAGTAAGCGGGGTCGCCGGACTTGTTCAGCCAGGGGATTTTGTTGATGTGCTGGTAACTGTGGAGACAGGGAATATCCAGGATGGGCAGAAGACCGAGCAGGAGATACTTACCAGGGTAGTCCTTGAAAATGTCCTTGTGCTTGCCGTGGATCAGAGGTCACGAAGGATAGCCCTTGATACAGGTGATATTGACAGTTCCGCGTCTGGCAATGTTATGCGTTCAGGTGGAATGAGACCGGCGGGAAGTGAAAAGATCAGCACTGCCACCCTTGCGGTGAAGCCCGATGACTGTCTGAAGCTGAATCTTGCCCAGGAAATAGGTTCGCTTTCCATTGCCCTGAGATCTGCCTGGAGCCAGGGGCAGCCATGGGTCAAAAAGAGTCTTGAATCCCATGATTTCCTTGGTATCAACAAGCCACTGCTTCCAAGGAGCATGCCGCCCTGGGTCGAGATTCGCGGTTCAGAGCAGATGTCAAGGTATTGATGCCATTTTATGAAATTAACCTACTGGAATCGCAAGGTGTTGCCATGAAGAACATGTTGAAGTCTGCGTTGTGCTTTTTTCTGTTATTTGCGTTGTTGGCGTCAGCGTTATCTTTTGCTGGAGAGGTAAAACATGAAAAAGTAAGGCTTCAGGCTGGTGAAAGCCGGGTTATGAAGTTTGATTTTGATGTGTATAAAATAGCAACCGGCAATCCTGATGTGTGTGAAGTGACAAGAACTGCCATGCAGGAGGTGTTGCTGAACGCCATAAAACAGGGAGAGACCAATATACTGATATGGGATAAAACTTCTCTCAGGATGGAGTTGACGGTCAGCGTATCTCTTAATGATGCCGAGACCCTGGCCATGCAGTTGCGTGAACTGATGCATGATATCGAGGGGGTAACCGTCAGGGCGGTTGGCAACAAGGTGCTTGTTGAAGGAGAGGTTTTCAGTCGCAAGGACCTGGACAGGGTAAACAGGATTGTCAAGGATATGCCTGATACCCTTAACCTTGTCAAGATGAGTCCGATTCTCAAACAGATACTTGTAAAGGAGATAAAAAAGGCAATCCATAACAGGAACATCAAGGTCAAGACGGCCCGTGACAGTTTTATCCTCGAAGGGATTGTCTACAACGAAACCGACAAGGAGCGGGCCGAGCAGGTCGCAAGGGCCTATGCTGACAATGTTGTAAACGTCATAAAGGTAATGGACAGGGGAGTTGCGGCAGGGCCTGCCAGGATGATACAGATGACCCTTTCCATAATGGAAGTTGACAAGGGCGCGCTTAATGACCTTGGCGTACACTGGAATCCAGGCGGAGGTCTTGGGGCTACCGGAAGTTATGGCGGAGGTTCAGGCCAGTCAGGTTCTTTTATGGGGGCTGTTGCGGGTACCATTTCAAACCTCTTTCCAAAGATGAGAAGACTCAAGGAGCATGGCAATGCCCGTTCCCTTTTCCAGCAGAGCGTAATAACCAAAAGTGGCGACACAGCCAAGTTTTTTGTGGGGGATGAGATACCGATTCCAGTGGCACAGCGCGATGGCATAATGTCTGTGGAATACAAGAAGGTCGGGCTTACCCTCAATTTTTCTCCTGTGATAGACAGGGGTAACAATATTGACACCAAGGTGGAAGTAGGTTCTTCCTTTGTTGCCGGGGAAGGGCCTGGCGGAGCTCCCAAGATAAAGTCAACCACCCTTCAGTCCGCGGTCTATGTCAAGTCGGGAAACAGTATTGCCCTTGGAGGCCTTATAGGTCAGAGGGAGTTGCGTTCCACTTCAGGTTCTCCGCCAGGGGGTGGGTCTGCACTTGTCCAGTTGAACAAGTCAAGGAAGTTCCAGCATGGACAGTCCGAGGTGCTGCTTTTTGTAACGCCCACCATCCTGAGACGCAATCAGGACGCCATACGCGACATGGGGCGCAAGGTCAAGAAGTCCTTCAAAAATTACGAACGGGAGAACATTCACAGAAAACCGGTTGGAGAGTGATAGTGGCCCGTATCTTTACGGTTTACAGTTCAAAGGGAGGGGTCGGAAAGACCTTTATAGCTGTAAATCTGGCGTCTGCCATCAGGGAAGAGACCGGACGTTCTGTCATGTTGCTGGATTGCAATCTCCCTTTTTCAAGGGATGTCGCCTCCACCATGGAAATTGAAAATCTCCGTTCCATGACTTCCCTGCTTGGAGTTGCCGATTCAGTCAAGGCAGATCTGCTCCTTAACTATCCTGTCACCCTTTCAGACGGTGTTGGCGCGCTTGGTCTGGCTGATCGTGAACACCTTCCGGATTTCACGGACTCATCAGTTCTTAAAAAGGTGGGCGTACTCGCAGACAAGTTTTCTGCCCTTTTTCATTATATCGTTGTGGACCTTGGCGTTGAGTACGGTCCAGTGACTGATTTCATTTTTGAAAAGAGTGACAGAATCGTCCTGCCCCTGGAGTGTGAACCCCTGTCCCTTCTGAGCGCCATTGATGACCTTGACATGTTGATGGAGCGGCATTTCTCCAGGGAGATAATACATGTTGTAATCAACAGGATGACAGAACATCCCCTTGTTACACCTGAAATGGTTTCCCGACGTCTTGGCAGGGAGATAACAGCGGCTATCCCACTTGATCCAAAGATGCCCTTTACCATGAATGGCGGCAAGACCTTTCCGTCCGCTTTGCCCAAACACCCTGTGTCCAGGGCGATTGAACAGTTAAGTCTTCAACTGCTCAAGGGCAGCGCAAGGGATGTTGTTCAAAAACAGAAGGTGGACAGGGCAGGGGCCGACGGGGAATTTGAGGTAGATGAGGAGAGCGTAAAGCGAATCAAGCTTCAGATACATGACAACCTTCTTGATATTGCCGAGCTGAAAAGGATAGATGTGGATACGGGCGATGACCCGGAAAAACTGCTTGAGCTTCAGAACCTGGTGCGTCACAAGGCCATAGAGATCCTTGACCGTGATACGTCCATACGCTCCAGAAGCCTCAGGGAGAGGATTGTCAGGGAGGTGCTGCAGGAGGCCCTTGGACTCGGTCCCCTTGAGGACCTTCTGGAAGATGAGTCCATCAGTGAAATCATGGTAAACAGCGCGGGCGACATATATGTTGAGCGAAAAGGCAAACTGCATAAGACTGACAAGACCTTTCTTTCAAACGAGCAGCTTCTTGCCATTATAGAACGTATCATAGCGCCCCTTGGACGAAGAATTGATATCAGTTCTCCCATGGTTGACGCCAGGCTCAAGGACGGTTCAAGGGTGAACGCCATTATTCCACCCCTTTCCATAAATGGACCTGCCCTTACCATAAGGAAGTTTTCAAGCGATACCATAGGCATAAAGGAACTTATAGCCTTTGGCACCCTTAACAGCCAGATATCCGAATTTTTGCAGGCCGCTGTAAAATCCAGGCTGAACATTATCGTTTCAGGCGGCACTGGTTCAGGAAAAACCACCCTGTTGAATGTCCTGTCCGCCTTTATTCCGTCAAACGAGCGTATCATAACCGTTGAGGATTCTGCAGAGCTTCAGCTCAAGCAGCCTCATGTTATCACCCTGGAGGCAAGGCCGCCCAACATTGAGGGAAAGGGTGAGGTTACCATCCGTGATCTTGTGAAAAACACATTGAGGATGCGGCCTGACAGGATAGTTGTGGGCGAGTGCCGGGCCGGAGAGGCTTTGGACATGTTGCAGGCAATGAATACCGGACATGACGGTTCCCTGACCACCATACACGCCAATTCAGCAAGGGAGGCCATGTCGCGTCTTGAAACCCTGGTCATGTTTGCCGGTTTTGAGCTTCCGGTAAAGACCATAAAGGAGCAGATAGTAGGGGCGATAGATATTGTCATACAGCTGTCAAGGTTGAAGGACGGATCAAGAAAGATACTTCAGGTGTCCGAGATTACAGGCATGGAAGGGGATGTGATAACAATGGGCGACATATTTACCTTCAAGCAGGAAGGGTTGGACAGTCGAGGCCGGATACAGGGCAATTTTGTCTCCACAGGTTATGTGCCCAGGTGCCTGGGCATATTTGAAGAGAGGGGTATCAGCATGCCCAGGGAGATTTTCTGGACGACAACATGAGGAATATAGAACAGGGGACGGTCTTATGACATCTATCATGCTTTATGCGGCGGTGTTTTTTGTTGTGGCGGCAGGTGTGTGGGCAATCAGGGCGGTTATAAACGCCTTCTGGGAAGAACAGTTCCGCAAGACCTTTCAGTTCATGTCAGGCAGGCTTGACGACCTTTTCTTTCAGGTTACTGACCGGACGGTAAACCGTATTCTTGCGTGTACGGTTATCCTTTTTGCCATTACAGGTTTCTT
>CAYXYO010000100.1:0-6989 GCA_964469365.1 uncultured Desulfobacterales bacterium
TAACATCGGTTCTTCAAGAAGTGGAGTCAACGGAACTCTCGTTTCCTCCAGGTGCGAGGACAATCCATGGTTTACCACCTTTATATTGGCGCCTGGTGATCCTTTGATTATAAATAATAATATCCCGTTGATTAAATGCAGACCTGTTCCGCCTGCGGTACCGGCTCCTGCAATGGACGATATGGGAAGGCTTTTCCTCGTAATGATACTTCTTTATGCAGGATGCCTGGTATTGCGGCGCAGGGCCGGATAAGTATCTGGTGTGATCATAAAATAAAAAAGGCGGCATAAAGCCGCCTTTTTTATTGTCCCTTTTCAGTGGGAAATTTGATGTCCGCAGTTTTTGAAATTGTCCTTTTTTTTAAAAATGTTGGAACTGGTGATAGACAGTTTGTAACTTGGTGATTATACGTTAAATCTGAAATTGATTATATCTCCGTCCTGGACTATGTAATCACGGCCTTCAAGCCGGGTTTTTCCAGCCTTTTGGGCTTCAGCGTAGCTTCCTGCCTCCATAAGGTCGTCATATGATATTACCTCGGCCCTGATAAATCCCTTTTCTATGTCTGAATGAATCACGCCAGCTGCCCTTGGGGCCGGTGTATCTTTTCTGATGGTCCATGCCTTTACCTCGTCGGGTCCCACAGTAAAGAAAGAAAGCAGCCCGAGAAGCTGATATGATTCCTGTATCAGGCGATAGATGGCAGGTTCAGGAGGCAGCCCCATATCTTCTCTGAAAAGGTCGGCTTCATCATCGTCCAGCATGGAAATTTCCATCTCAAGGTTGCCTTTTATCTCAATGACCTTAACCCCATCAGGCACGTCTATTTTAACCCCCTGGGCCATATCGTCACCACTGTTCAGGACGGCAATGCACGGTTTTGCAGATAAAAATGCGTACCCCCTGAGGAGAGGGGATTCTGCAATATCCCGGTCAGATCGCAAGGCCCGGCCAGCGTTCAGGAGGTCGGCAGCCCTTTTAAGCTCTTCCAGTTCCCTGGGGTCTCCTTTTTTCCCCTTGTTGATCTCCTTGTCAAGACGCTCCACACGCCTTTCAACTGTGATCAGATCTGTAAGAATAAGTTCTGATTCAAAGTTGTCCCAGTCATCCTGAGGAGATGGAGCCTGACCTGCCCATTCAAAATTCCTGATAACAGTTATAAGGGCATCGGCAGGCCTGAGAAGTTTCAGCAGCTCATCAAGTGATGATGAGTCCTGTTCTCCCGAAGAGGAAACCGTGCCGCCTGCATCAATATAAGTTACCTGGGCCGGTGTGGTTTTTTTAGGTCTGTACATCCCGCTAAGACGCTCAAGACGTGGATCAGGAACCTTGACTACCGAGAGGTTGGGTTCTTTTTTGCCTCCCTGGTACATGGAGACATCTGCCTCGCTGCCTGTAAGGGCGTTAAATATTGTGGTCTTGCCTGCTGAAGGCAGACCGGTTATTCCTATTTTCATTACTTGATAACCTGGAAGTCGTGGCGGAAGTTGCTGTGCCGGTTATCCGCCAACAGCTCCTGCCATCTTGAATATGGGCAGATACATTGCAATGATGATTGAGCCGACTGTGCCTCCAAGGAAAACTATCATAAACGGCTCTATCATGCTTGTAAGTGCGTCAACAGCAGTTTCAACTTCTTCATCATAGAAGTCGGCTATCTTGTTGAGCATGGCATCCAGTGCGCCTGTCGCCTCTCCGACCGCAATCATCTGTACCACCATACCCGGAAAGACTGTACTTTCTCCAAGAGGATCAGCTATGGGACGTCCTTCAGAGATGCCGGTTTTTACGTTTATAATCGCGTTTTCTATGACCCTGTTGCCTGCGGTCGCTCCGGCCACGTTCAAGGCTTCAATAATGGGAACGCCACTGTTGATTAGTGTTCCAAGAGTTCTGGTCATCTTGGCTACAGCTACTTTTCTTATAAGTGGTCCGAAAACAGGCGCCTTGAGAAACATCCTGTCAATAACCAGCCTGCCGGAGTCGGTTGCGTAATATTTTTTCAAAAGGAACCAGAGTAACATGGTTCCTGCTATTATTACCAGGAAATATGATTTCATAAAGTTGCTGAGATCAATTACCATCTGGGTTGGAGCAGGCAACTCATGGCCAAACTCGGCAAACATTTTGGCAAAGACAGGTATGACAAAGATGAGAATTATTGCCAGTACGCCGCCTGCGATGCAGAGCACTATGGCGGGATATGTCATGGCGCTTTTCACCTTGGCCTTGAGGGCCTCGGCCTTTTCCATATACGCAGCCTGTCTTCTCAATACATCGTCAAGGATACCGCCCATTTCACCGGCGGCCACCATGTTGCTGTAAAGCCTGTCAAAATACTTCGGATATTTTTGAAGGGCGTTTGCAAAGGTGGAGCCGCTTTCCACGTCAGTCTTGATTGATACAAGCATTTTTTTGAACGTGGGGTTTTCCATCTGGTTTGACAGTACGTCAAGGGCCTGTATCAGGGGAAGACCCGCGTCAATCATGGTGGAGAGTTGTCGCGTAAAGATTACAATATCTTTCTGCTTGATCTTCGGCTGCATGAAAGCGACATTTTCAAAAATGTCCTTGGGTTTTGGCTTCAGGGACTTTATTGTTATGCGTTGACGGTCGAGCAGAAGGCGGGCCGCTTTTTCATCCCTAGCTTCTATCTCTCCCTTGGCCTTTTCTCCCAGGGAGTTTATTCCTTTCCATAAATAGACAGGCATATGGCCTCCTTATGTTAGCGTATAAATCTCCGTGTTGTTTTTGATTATGCAAAAATTGTATCCGGAAAAGAAATGCAAAAAACAAACCATTACTGTGCCACTATCTTCGGCATGCAGGCAGATATACTTTAATGAATTGAATTGTTTTATGATAAACTGAATATATATAAAAAATGTTGTAGTTACAGGCACTCTTCAGACAGATGTCAGTTGCCTGGCAGCTTCCACCCCTTTTCCCACTATCCTGAACACCTTTTGCCTTGATGATGCCCCTGATTCAAGGATAACAGAAGATTTTGACACTTTAAATGTTTTTGACAGAATCTTTTGACATGCCCTGTTGGCAGCCCCGTCCACTGGCGGGGCCTGGATTTTCAGTTTGAGCCTGTTGCCATGCAGGCCGCAGATCCTGTTTGCCCTGGCGCCTGGCTGCACATGCACCCTGATTATCAGGTCTCCTTTTTTTTCCATTATCCAGGGCAGTTCATCCGGTTTCATGGCTTGTTGGTCCTATCTGTTTCTGCAATACTGCAAGATATCAGGCCCCAGTTCCTGGACTTCCCTGAATATGGAGAGAAATTCATCCCTGTCGCCTGATTTTATTATGTCATTAAGCTGGTTTCCATGATCAATGAAGGTTTGCAGGGCCTTTTCTGTATATGGATTTTCCATCTGTATTGTGGCGTACAACTCAGGATCCTGCATGCAGAGTCTTCCCAGTATATCCATCTGCCTTTCAAAGCTTGGAGTCGCAAGGTGCATGATATGCCTGAAATCCATGCCGTCATCCTTCAGGGATTTCCCAAGGCACATGAGGATAAAATGGTTCAGGGCCTGAACCCATGACATGGTTCTGTCGTGTTCATGCGGTGTGAATCTGACGCACAGGGCGCCCTGCTCCATGAGCAGATTTTCCCACCAGTCAACCCATTTGTCACCCCTGCCAGGACATATGGCAACCCGTTTCCCTTCAAGGCCGGGTTCTCCCGGTCCGAAAAGTGGATGTGTTCCGGCAACAGCGCATTCCGTGTTTTCCATCATGCACTTCACCTGTTTTTCCTTGAGAGAGCAGATGTCCGTCAGAAAGGCATCTTTCTTCATGCAGGGCCCTACCTCCCGCACAACATCAGGGAATACGCTCATGGGAACGGCTATTATCACAACAGGGCATATCTCCGCCAGGCGTGTTGAAGAGAGGGACGTTCCCACATCAGAGATCAGCACCTCCATGCCCATGCCGGAAAAAAGACGTTCAAACCACTTTCCCATGCGTCCCTTGCCGCCGATTATGCCTATTTTCCCAGCATCAGTAACCACGGTTTTGTTCCCCTGCCTTCCAGCCTGAGATGGCCCTGAATCTCAGTAGGTGTTCTGCCAGAACCAGCCTGACCATTGCCTGGCATACAGGCACTATCCTGGGGATCGCGGACGCGTCATGTCTGCCCCCGATGCGCAGTTTTACCGGCCTGCCTCCGGTGTCTATGCTGTCCTGCTCCATGGAGATTGAGGGTATGGGTTTTACCGCGGCGCGTACAATTATCGGCTCCCCGTTGGATATGCCCGCGAGTATGCCGCCGGAGTTGTTGCCTGCAAAACCTTCAGGCGTTATGGGATCATTGTTTTCAGAACCCTTCATGGCAGCGGCCCTGAAACCCGCGCCTATCTCCACGCCCTTGACGGCGCCTATGGACATTACCGCCCCGGCCAGGGCAGCGTCCAGTTTGTCAAAAACCGGGTCTCCAAGCCCTGGCGGAACCCCTGTGGCAACGGTTTCCACAATGCCTCCCAGGGAATCGCCCGCGCTCCTGGCCTGTCGCACTGCCTCCTCCATCCTCTCGGCAGCGGCAGGATCAGGACAGAAAAGACGGTTTGAATCTATCTTGCCGATATCTCCGTCTGTTGCGGTTACAGGTCCAAGGGCCCTTGTAAAGGAGATTACCCTGATGCCCGCTGCGGAAAGGAGCTGCCCGGCGACCGCGCCTGCCGCGACCCTTGCCGCTGTTTCACGGGCCGACGCCCTGCCGCCTCCGCGATAATCCCTTATGCCATATCTTTTCAGATAGGTGAAATCCCCGTGTCCAGGCCGGAACTTGTCTGCCAGTTCACTGTAGGCGCTGCTCCTTGCGTCCCTGTTCCTTATCATCAGAGAGAGCGGAGTGCCTGTGGTAAGCCCTTCAAATACGCCTGACAGGATTTCAACCCTGTCATCCTCCTTTCTTGCCGTTTCGGCAGGCCCTCCCTTGCCGGGCCGTCTTCTGTCCAGCTCTTTCTGTATCATCCCGCTGTCAAGGGGGATGAGGGAGGGCATGCCGTCTATGACCACTCCAATGGCAGGGCCGTGGGACTCGCCCCAGGTGGTTATGCGGAAAAAAGTGCCAAAACTGTTGCCAGGCATCTCATACTCCTTTTTCAAGCCATTTTTTTATGGCGGTTACTGTCTCCCGCAGGCTGTTTTTTGCTGTGTCAATCCTGTAATGCGACAACTCCCTGTAGAGAGGCAGACGTTCCTCAAGGACAGCCCTGACCTCATCTTCAGCGGCAAGTCCATTTTTAAGCGCCGGCCTCAGCTCTCCTGTCGCCGGGTCTGTGGCAAGACGCTGCATAATGGCCTCAATATCGGCGTCAAGCCAGACCACATTGATTGCGTCGCCTGCCTTTCTGAACAGCCCGGCATGCAGCACAGCTCCGCCGCCGCATGCTGTTACCGATGGCCTGCCAGCGTCCAGAAGCCCCTGCAGAACTTCCCTTTCAATGGCCCTGAAGCCCTCCCAGCCTGCTTCTCCAACAATCTCCCTGACAGTTTTTCCTGCCTTCTCCTGTATCATTTCATCCATGTCGTAAAATGGCAGGTCAAGCTCGGCGGCAAGCATCCTGCCCGCGCTGCTCTTTCCCGTGGCCCTGTAGCCTATCAGGAACAGGGGTCTTGCCGGAAGGCTGTCTGTCATATGTTCAGGCTCCTCCTCATCTCTTCCCATCTCTCCCAGAAGTCAGGGAAGGATTTGCCCACGCATGAGGGATCAAGGATCCTGATTCCATCCTGACGCAGGCCCACAAGGGACATGGACATGGCAATGCGATGGTCGTCGTATGTCTCTGCTTCAGTTTCATTGAGCGTGGCGCCACCCCTTATCACAAGACCGTCTTCAAGTTCCCTTACGTCAGCGCCTGCCCTGGAAAGTTCGGTTGCCATTGCCCTGAGCCTGTCGGTCTCCTTTATCCTCAGGTGAGGCACATTTCTTATGATTGTCTCTCCCCGGGCGAAGAGCGCCGTGGCCGCGAGGGTGGGAACCACGTCAGGCCACCTCTCCATGTCTATGTCAATGCCCCGGAGTTGTCCGTCAGGTGGTCCGGTTACGGTCACGCCCTGTTCGTCTTTTGTGACCTTGCACCCCATCGCGCCAAGTATGTCGGCAAATGCCGCGTCTCCCTGGAGTGGATTCCCGGGCATGTTGGATACAGTGACGCTGCTGCCTGTTATCGCGGCGGCAGCCCAGAAATATGATGCGCTTGAGGCATCTCCCTCAACGCTGTAATCCCTTGCCGAATAGCATCCTCCGGGTATGCTGAAGGTGTTGCCGGTTTCCATTACGTCGATCCCGAAGGCTGACATTACAGCCATGGTAATGTCAACATAGGGCCTTGAGACAAGCCCGCCCTCAAGGACTATTTCAGCGGGAGATGCGGCGTATGGGGCAGCAAGGAGCATGGAGGAGAGGAACTGGCTGCTTTTTTCAGCCACAAGGGATGTCCTGCCTCCGGTTATGCCTCCCCCATTTACGATTACAGGCGGACAGCCGTTTCCGGCCACGGACCTGCACCGGGCCCCCCAGCCCTCCAGGGCGTTCAGAAGCTGTTCAACCGGACGTTCAGACATCCTTTCAGTGCCTTCAAGGGTGGTGGAGCCGTCTGCCAGGGCAGCCACAGATACCATGAATCTTATTCCCGTGCCGTTGTTGCCCATGAATATTTCCCTGTCAGGGGCGGTGAGGACGCCTGATGTGCCTTGTATTTCCCAGACATCCCCGCTGTCATCTATGTCTGCGCCCATCATGGAGAGGGCGTTTCTGAGAAGTCTGGTGTCTTCACTGTCAAGGGGCGTGCGGAGTCTGCTTGCGCCCTTTGCCAGGGCCGCTGCGACAAGGGCCCGTTGGGTAATGCTTTTTGAGCCCGGAACATTTATTCTGAATGTTTTCATAATCGGTATGTTTACGGGGTGTCCTCCGGCAATTAATCCTTGCGGGCCTTCTCAAGGGCCCTTCGCATTGTTTCTTCAGGCG
>CAYXYO010000101.1:0-3316 GCA_964469365.1 uncultured Desulfobacterales bacterium
CTGGGGGCCTGACCTTGTGGTCTTGGACATGAACCTGCCTGATATTGACGGCCTTGACGTATGTTCCAGGATAAGAGAGTTTTCAGATACGCCTGTGGTGGCTGTAACTGCCAGGGATTCCATATCAGACAAGTTGAGGGGCTTCCAGTTCGGAGTGGATGATTATGTTACCAAGCCCTTTGAGTATCTTGAGCTCAAGGCGAGAATTGATGTCTGTCTCAGGAGGGGGGCGGCCCATGGAGGCAAGCAACCCCTTGGCAGCGGCAGTGTCAGAATTTTTCCCAGGGAGCGCAGGGTCAAGGTGAACGGAAGGATGATAGACCTTACCAACAAGGAGTTTGATCTCCTTGAACTCCTTACCTCAAGACCTGGCGAGGTATTAACACGGGAATACCTCTGTTCAAAGCTGTGGCCTGCCGCGAATCTTGAGGCCCCTACCAGGGCCCTTGATGTCCAGGTGCGCAGGCTGCGGAAAAAGATTGAGCCGGAGCCTGAACGTCCAAGATTCATCATTACCCATCCAGGGGTAGGTTACCGGTTTGAGACCCCAAAATAATGACTTTAACGGTCTTATTTGTTTGGCTTTTGAGAAAAAGGAAATAGTGTTTGCAAATGTGGATAGGTTGTGTTATTTGGGTATTGTCAATATATGTTTGCAGTTTATGTTGCTGCGCTGTGTCAACAGTGTTGCAAAAAAGTAGATAAATTTTTTTAATGCCCTGGTGCCGTTTCATTTTGAAACATGGTGGTAGGGTTTTGGGAATATAGGGATTTATTTACATTAATCTGTCCTGTTGTGTTTCAGGATGTCAATGTAACAATAACAATGGATAGGGAGTTATGAGACAGAAAAGACTATTGCCACGAAAGACAAGTTTTGTTGAGTGTAGACCTGTTCTGGTCTTCATTGCCTTGGCCATGCTGTTTTCAGCCGAGGTTTTTGCAATGGACACGCCGGTTGGCGACCTTGATATTTACAGCTCTACCAAATACAGGGTCCAGTGGTCCAATTCTCCGGACAAGGCCATGGTTCCGAATGATTCAAGTGACCAGGACTTTTATCAGCTTCTGGGACTTGACTGGAACATTGCCGATTCCGGTTTCACCTTTCACTTCCTTGGCAAGTATTCCAAGGACCTTGACGGCACGCCGGAAGGTTCCATTTTTCAGGATTACATAGATACATGGGATGAGCGTCAGCTCTTTAATCCTTACTATGCCTATATTGAAAAAATGGACATCCTGCCTTCCATTGACATGCGCCTGGGCCGTCAGTACGCCTATGGCGCTGAAACGGTGCAGTTTGACGGCCTCTGGGTGAGGGCTAACAATATCTACAATTTTTTCAGCGTGGAAGGGTATGGTGGAATGCCTGTTCAGACCTACCTTGACCTCAATCGTGACGGAATAGGCGGGGTGAATCTGGAAGTCTATCCCATGAAGAATCTGATTGTTCATCTTGACAGCACCTTTTACAAGGAAAATTCAGTGGAACTCTGGGCTGACTGGCGCATGGCGGATTTCGCCAACATGGACGCCCATTGGGCATGGAACAACTTTCGTAATGATTATATCTCCCTGGGGTTCAGCGGTGAGGTGCACAAGACCGGCACAACCATTGAGCTAAGTTTTTATACCAATTTCAAAAACAATACAATCCAGGAGTTTATCTTCGATTATCAGTCTCCGGAAGTTGACCTGGGAAATGACATCAAAAGATTTTATCTCCAGAGGGAGCAGGGATATTATCATTCCATTATTTCAATCTCCCAGGAAGTGCCTGGCATAGAGGGGGTTGCCTGTTTTTTCCGTTACGCCCGCAGGGATCTTATGAACAGGGATGACGAGAACCTTTACAACACGGATTTCCAGTCGTTCACCACAGGCGTTAACCTGAATGATATCTTTCATCTCCACGGATTCCATTTCTCATTTGGATATACCCGGTGGTGGGAAGACAGGGCCACCCAGGCAAACGGCAGGAAGATGTATGAGGCGGTTTCCGATTCATGGTTTATTGATTTCAGCCAGAGATTCCTTGAAAGGTTCGAGATCGCCGCTGGTCTCTATTTCAAGGATGAGGATGTGAACGCCATGATTGAGGGAGAAGCTGCCCATCATTACTATGGCGCCTTAAAATATGAGGTGTTTCACGCTGCATGGGCTGAGTTGAAGTATGAGTATGAGCGGGATGACTATTACAAGGAATTTGGCATAAGCGATATCAATTCGCTTACAGCTTCCTTTAATGTTCGCTTCTGATAATAACGGCTATGATGAGGAATATAAAAATGTACAGTTATCATAAAAACAGACAGATTTGGCTTCTGGCCATGATTCTCACGGGGCTTGTTTTTGCCTTGGCCGGATGCAAGGAAGAAGAAGGCAAGCTGGTGTTTAACCATGAACTCCATGTTGTTGATAACGAGATGGCGTGTGCTGACTGCCATGAGGCCGGAGACGAGGGCGCCATGGGGAATCCGTCCATGGACAAGTGCGGAGAGTGCCATGATATCGATATGGACAACCCTTCTGATGAGTGTCTCCAGTGCCATACAGTAAAGGGCGTGTCAGAAGATTACGACACCTCAGAGTCAGTGCCTGAGAAGCCGGAGAGTTATGAAGATGTAATTTTCAGCCATGAGTTCCATGATGGCATTGAGTGTTCAGAGTGCCATGAAGGTTTTGAAAAGATGTCCGAACTCAAGGATATCGAGTGGCCTGAGATGCCGACATGTCAGAAGTGTCACAATGGTGACGACGCCCCCAGTGAGTGTTCCGCATGTCATGAGGTTTTGAGCGAGGAGCATCCTCCTGCCAGCCACCACGGTGACTGGGGCGAGGCCCATGGCAGGGAGAGCCGTTTTGACAGGAGCTGCGCTTACTGCCATGGCAAGGACAAACAGTTCTGCCAGGACTGTCACCAGACCCAGAAGCCCAAGGACCACATATTCAACTGGAAAACAACCCAGCATGGCGAAGATGCCACGCATGACCGGAGACTGTGCGCGGTATGTCATACGTCGTCATACTGCTCTGACTGTCATACCAGTCAGAAACCTGTTTCCCATGCGCGTGCTGACTGGATGAGCTACACCAGGGAGAACGGCCATGCGGAAGCAGCCCATCATAACTTCAGGAGCTGTAACGTGTGTCATACCCAGGCAGAGTGCGCCCAGTGCCACAACACTATTGTCTTGCGGCAAAAGAAGTAGGGAATACAGGCGGCAGTTATTCTGTTACCTTTGTCAGGAAACGCTCCCTTTGTCCCCTGTGCGCGTCACGGGGACGAGGGGATAGGGAATTTTAACAAATA
>CAYXYO010000102.1:0-10207 GCA_964469365.1 uncultured Desulfobacterales bacterium
GACAAACCTGCGGTTGTCAAGGCCACTTCGCTATCTCCGCGCCATTCCTACAGTCATTTATGCCTCCGGCGGGGAGGTTCCCTAAAGAAAAGAGATTACTGCAGCTTATCTTTCAGACGGTAACTCTCACCTCCTAACATAAATATGTGTGAATGATGAATAATCCTGTCCACAATAGGGACTGCCACATTGTCTTCAAAGAAAAAATCACCCCATTTGGTAAAATCTTTATTGGTGGTGATTATGATACTTCGATATTCATACATGGCGTTTATGAGCTGAAACAGGTTGTACATGCCCTGTTTATTCATTGGCAGATAGCCCAATTCATCTAAAATAAGCATGTCAAACTTCAATAAGCTGTTCATCTTCTTCTTGAGCTCACCTTTCAGCTCTGCTATCTCAAGAGTTTCTATCAGGGAAATTGCTGTTGTAAAAAATACCTTGTATCCTGCATCGATAGCCTTGAGACCTATACCAGAGGCAAGGTGGGTCTTCCCTGTTCCAGGAGGGCCGATAAATACAATATTCTCCCTGTTGTCGATAAAGCTGAAGTCCAGCAGGCGGTTTACCTGACGCCTGGTGATGGTAGTCTGCCACCTGTAATCAAACTCCTCAAGCTGTTTGGCTACGGGAAAAGATGCCCTTTTCAGGTTGAGCCTTACACGCTTCTTTTCCCGCATGGCAAGTTCATGATCTGACAGCATTTCGGCAAACTCAAGATGTGTCATCTCGTTGGCCTCGGCCTTGGAGACCAACTCACCAAGAGTCTCGGCAATGCAGTTAAACCGCAGACTCCTGTATTTAGCTGCTACCTGTTCAATGGACAACATAACAACCTCCATTGGCAGTAGTCAGTTTTGCATACCTCGCAAGGTCTCTGGCTGTATCAGATGACACTGGTCTACTTGCAGGTGTTTCTTCAGACAGGCTGTATGCCTCAAGATAATCCCTGATCATGGTTGCAGTAAGGCGTGGCCTCCGGGAAAGCTTTTCCATAACATCCAGATTTACTTCATCATGTCTGGACAGAATCTTTATAAGACCTGCCAGCTGATCCTTGTATATCTGAGGTGAGGTAGCTTTTAAAAGGCTGCATATCCTTGAGCCAAGCGGTTCCTCCAGTTGCTCTTTCACCTGGGCTTCAAAATCACGAACATGTTTTTCGTGATCACGGTAGTGATTATTATTCTTGATAATCCTGCCCTTTTCATGACAGATTACATGCTCTGCAATCCGGGAGCCGGTTCCAAGATCGGTTACATAAAGGTTCTCTCCGACCTGTTCTACGCCAACTATTGCCTGCTGGTACGGCATAGGAACAGAGTACTTGTTGGAACACCAGGACAGGAGTCCTGTCTTGTCAACCTTGCGTCTGGAAGGTGTTTCGGAAATTTCATCCTTTACAAAAAGAGGGGTGAAATAGGCCCGCATAGCTGAATGTTCTTCTTCATCGTAAACCTGTCGTGGTACCTTGCCGGTCGTGCCATGTATTCTGACATTGGCCGTCTTCTCAAGCCAGACTGCAAGATACTCCTCAAGCTCTGTCCAGTCAGAAAAACTTTCACCATAAAGAGCATTGTGCTTGACATATTTCACACCGGCCTCTACTTTGCCTTTGCTTTCAGGATCATAGCCCTCACAGGCCCGTATCTGAAAACCGGCTCCAGTAGCATATTGATAAAAACGCTGGTTCAGCTCCAGTTCCCTGAAGGTCTCCTTTATCACAACCAGACGGGTCTGGTCATAGACACATTCTTCAGGACAGCCACCAAAATACCTGAAGGCCATGTCATGAAGGCGTATGAAAGTATCCGTATCAATAGGACGGGGGGATGCTGCCACATACATCAACCTCGAGTAGGAAAGCACGAACACAACAAAATAAACGGGTTGCTCCTTGCCTCCTATCTTGATTCCGCTGATTTCACCAGGATCCACCTGACATTGAACGCCGGGAATCATGTCAAGTACTGGCTCGTAATAACGCCTCTGTTTAAAAACCACTTCATCCCTCAAAGATCGGATATAGCGTCTGACGCTGCGTTCTGACACATCCAGACTTCCCACCTTGTTCTCAAGTTTCCTCAGTACCTTCACAGCGCTCAGACGAGGATAGGTCTGCAGCAAATGGATTATGTAATCACGGTATTCATCAAGAATTTTATGCCTGCTGCGTTCTTCCTGCACCTTTGTTATAGCTGACTCATCCATCCGTAAATACTTCCGTACAGTGTTACGGGATATACCCAGTTCCTTTGCTATGGAACGAATCGAACTGCCCTTGCCATTATCATAAAGTGCTTTGATCTTGTGTATCATGTCCCACTCCTTCATCACAAAATTCCTCCTTGGATAATAGAAAAAACAAGAAGGAACTTATTACATCTGTCACAATATTTTGACCCTTGGGGTGGGTCAAAATTATTGTCCGCTAGTGGGTCAGTTTAATTGGCCATTAACACCAAAAAACAGAATAAAAACAGCAAGCAGCGTGAAGATATCAAGGAAAAAGGAATAACACCGCAAAATGAGCTGGTTCCCATGGATGACGCGAGGCAATGCATAAAGAATGTATTAAAGATGGCAGCGTTGATGTGCAATCAGGAATCGAGACAGGCTCTGCCCTGAACTTGACAATTTCCCTGCTCGGTCTTATTTATATTTCCGGACCTGTTAGCGGATTTGCGTCTAATTATTTGATTTTAAGGAAAAGATTATGGATCTGACAGAGATAACCGCAAAAGTTGAAAAAGAGAGCCTGATCCTGCGTCAGGTGACCGGCGAGATAGGCAAGTCGGTCATAGGCCAGCACGAGATGGTTGAGAAGATGCTTATCTCCCTGCTGTGCGAAGGCCACATACTGCTCGAAGGCCTGCCCGGTCTTGCCAAGACAACAGCCGTGAACGCCCTGGCGTCCTCAATAAATACTTCTTTCAAAAGGATTCAGTTTACTCCTGACCTGCTTCCGGCAGATATTACCGGAACCCAGATATACCGTCCTGACAAGGGCACATTTGAAATACGCAAGGGGCCGATATTCCATAACATAATACTTGCCGACGAGATAAATCGCGCCCCTGCCAAGGTACAGAGCGCCCTTCTTGAGGCCATGCAGGAGAGACAGGTTACCATTGGAGACACCACCTTTTCCATGGATTCGCCCTTTCTGGTAATGGCTACCCAGAACCCCATAGAGCAGGAGGGTACCTATCCCCTGCCTGAGGCCCAGGTTGACCGTTTCATGATGAAGATCCTCATTGACTATCCGGACGCGGATGAGGAGAAGGAGATTGTAAAACTCTGCACAGGAGAAGAAGAGCCTTCAGTTACTGCCGTGGCAGACCCGGAGAGCCTTGCTTCAGCCAGGGCGGCCATGGGACTTGTTCATATGGAGGAGAAAATCCTTGAGTATATAATCCGCATATCCAGGGCTACCAGAAGGCCTTCGGAGTTCGGAATTGATTATGACTCAATGATAAACGTGGGGGCATCCCCAAGGGGCTCCATATGGCTTTCAGCCGCTTCACGGGCCCATGCCTTTTTAAAAGGCAGGGGCTATGTCACCCCGCAGGATGTCAAAACCATGGCCCATGACGTTCTGCGTCACAGGATAATTCCAAGTTACGAGGCAGAGGCGTCAGGCGTAACTGCCGATGATATACTGAGTGTCATAATTGAGCGCATAGAGGTTCCATGAGATGCTTTCTGCTGAACTTCTCGGCAAGATACAGCGGTTCCATTTCATGACGAAAAAGAAGGCCGGGGACCTTTTCGCGGGCTCCTATGAAAGCGCCTTCAAGGGCAGAGGCATGGAGTTCACAGAGGTGCGGGAATACATCCCGGGCGATGACGTCCGCTCCATTGACTGGAATGTGTCCGCGAGAATGGGCAGGCCCTTTGTCAAACTGTTTCATGAAGAGCGGGAGCTTACTGTAATGCTGCTTCTTGACATATCAGGCTCACAGCTTTTTGGCACCAGAAGGAAGTTCAAACGGGAACTTCTTGCCGAGATAGCGGGAATGCTGGCCTTTATTGCCATGAGGACCAATGACAGGGTCGGCGCCATACTTTTCAGTTCCAGGGTTGAGAAACTGATTCCGCCCAGAAAGGGGGCGGCCCATGTATGGAAACTGATAAAGGAGATATTCACCCTGGAACCGCGGGACCCAAGAACCGATGTCAGCAAGGCCCTTGACTGCCTCAATATGGTCTCCAGGAGGCACACCATAGCCTTTCTTGCGAGCGATACCTGTGACATCTCCCTGAAACACCAGCTCACCATGACAGCCAGACGGCATTCACTTTCCATGCTTATGATATCCGATCCCGCGGAATACAGTCTGCCTGACGCCGGTGTGATAACCGCGCGTGATCCGGAGACAGGAGAAATAACCCGCATAAACACGGGCAGCAGACGATTCAGGGAGCAGTGGGAGCGCAAACGTCTTGCCGAGCGGAAGGCCTTTGCCGGCATGCTGGCAGGCGCGGGCATTGACCATGTGATGTTTTCAACAGACAGTTCAGTAACCCGTCCCCTTGCTGAACTTTTCAGGCAGAGGACAGGCAGGATTCAGGCAGGTTGACATCATGCTCTCTTTTTTTCTTCCTGTTTTGTCATGGCTGGCATGGTGTCTTGCGGTTTCTTCCGCAATGGCAGGCAATGTTACTGCCCTTGACGGAGGTTGCCCTGACGCCGGTCCGTGCCTCAGGGCGGAGCTTGTCGCCCCTGATGTGGTGCGCGTGGGCGACTTTGTTGAAATTGTGCTGAAATACCGCCTGCCTGAAGGAGCCGTCCTTGCCGAGCCTCTCTCCCTGCGTGGCCTTGAAGGTCTGCGTGTTACCAAGGTCAGGAAGACCGGGTCCCGTATCAGGGTGTCATGCCTTGTGGACGCGACAGATGTCTGGCGCACCGGGAAGTTGTCTGTTACATGGAAGGACAGTGAGGGCAGGGCGCGCGAGGTATCGGCCCCGCCGTTGTCTGTCCCGGTAAGGTCAAATTTCAGAAAGGGGGCCCCCCGTGAACTCCGGGACATACGGGACATACTCCCTTCCCGGCCTCTCTGGAGACGCGTCATGCCTTGGGCGGCTGCCGTTTTCGCAGGGCTTTTGCTGGCAGGATGCGCCCTTTTTCTGTTCCGCCGTATCAGGAGACATCACGCGGACAGGGCCCGCATACCCGCCCATGAACTTGCCATGCGGGAGATAATGGAGCTTGGGGCCGACCGGCTGATTGAAAAGGGCATGTACAAGGAGTTCTATTACAGGTTGTCAGGAATCGTCAGGAAATATATGGAAGGAATCAGGGGGATACCGGCATCTGAAATGACAACTGACGAACTCTCGTCAGTCCTGACCAACGCCAGGGACAGGGAGGTGATACCACTGCTGCGCGGCATGGACCTTGTCAAATTCGCAAATGTCATGCCCTCTGAAAACGCTGTCAGCAAAGTGGTGGATGATGTGAAACAGTATATCCTGGACACATCAGCGCCTGAACAGGAGCAGGGGCCGGCGACAGGAGCAGGGTCATGATGTTTCGTTTCGAATATCCGGTTGTTTTTCTTGTAATCCTGCCTGTTGTCTGCTGGTTTGTTTACAGATTCAGGTCAGAGCCTGACGCGATAACCTGTTCCTTTGCCTCAGAGGCGGCGAAGATGCAGGCAACAGGCCACTTCTTTTTTTCGGCCATGCCCCTGATACTCAGGGCCGCGTGTCTGCTGCTTCTTGTCGCTGCAGCCGCAAGTCCTCAATTTTACAATATTTCCCGAGAAGTTAAAACTCCGGGCGTTGACATAATGCTTTGCATGGACACATCCGGTTCCATGCAGGCAATGGATTTCACCATTGACGGCAACCCTGTCACCAGGCTTGCTGCCGTTAAGAATGTCGTGAGCGACTTTATACGGAAACGGGAGTCAGACCGGCTTGGTCTTGTGGTGTTCGGTGAAGAGGCATTTACCCAGGCGCCCCTTACCATGGACAAGGGGCTTTTGCTGAAACTTGTAAGTGCCATGAAAACAGGCATGGCAGGGGACAGTACCGCCATAGGGGACGCCATTGCCATTGGCGGCAAAAGACTCAAGGATATCAAGGCAAAGGCAAGGATACTCATACTCCTGACAGACGGCAGGCATAACGCCGGTTCACTTACTCCCGTGCAGGCCGCGGAAGCTGTCCATGCCTTTGGCGTGAAGATATATTCCATAGGCGTGGGAGGCAGGGGACCGGCCCCCTTTGTTATTGACACCCCCTTTGGAAAACGTGTTATTCGCCAGCAGGTTGACCTTGATGAAAAAACCCTTGAAACTGTTGCCAGGGTTACCGGAGGCCGTTATTTCAGGGCAACTGACAGCAGAAGCCTTCAGGAAATATACGATCTTATAGACAGGGAGGAGAAGACCGAGGCAAAGGTGAAGGAGTTTTTTCATTATCATGAACTCTATCCCTATCCCCTTGCCGCAGCCTTGATTCTGCTCTGTCTGGAGATAATCTTTTCAGCAACATTGTCAAGGAGCATACCGTGAATTTCAGCAGGTTGTGGCTTCTGAATCTCTTGTGGCTCGTGCCTGTGGCAGCCTTCATGTTTCTCTATCTCTACAGACAGAAACGCAGGGCAATGGAGCGTTTCGCTGATGCGGAGCTTATGACAAGGCTTGCCGGGGAGAGGGCAAGGGGAATGGCTGTTCTCAGGCCGCTTCTTGTCCTTGGTGCCATTTCTCTTCTGGCCGTGGCCCTGGCCGGACCTCGCTGGGGCAGTCATTATGAGGAGGTGAGCCGCAGGGGCGTTGACATAATGCTTGCCCTTGACGTATCTTCAAGCATGCGGGTACAGGATGTCGATCCGGACCGTTTTGAAAGGGCAAGACGTGAAATTGCTGATCTTATGAAGGTGATGGAAGGAGACAGGGCAGGGCTTGTCATCTTTTCAGGGGCCGCCTTTGTCCAGTGCCCCCTGACCCTGGATTACGGAGCGGTGCGCATGTTCCTCAATTCCCTTTATCCGGGCATGATGCGCGCCAGGGGAACTGATATCGGGGCGGCTGTTGACGCCTGTGTGGACTCCTTTGATTTCAACGCTTCCACTGACAAGGTGATAGTGCTTTTTACTGACGGCGAGGACAATGAAGGCAGGGGGGAAAGGGCTGCCATGGCGGCAGCGGCAAGGGGAGTGAAGATATTTGTATTTGGCGTCGGCACGCCTGAAGGCGGGCCCATACCCGTGGCTGACGGCTCAGGAGGTTTTGTAAAGGACAGCAGGGGCAATGTGGTCATATCAAAACTTGAGGAACAGGGCCTTGTGAAGATCGCCTCTTCATCAGGCGGTGTTTACGCCAGGTCTGATTCCGGGGACATGGACCTTGACAGGATATATTTTGACGGCATAAGACAGCGCACAGAGGCGAAGGAACTGAAAAGCGGAAAGATCAAGGTTATGGAAGAGAGATTTTACATCTTTGTCCTTGCCGCTGTATGCCTGCTTTTTCTTGAAGGATGTTTAAGGGAGCGAAAAAGGACGCGCAGGCCATGAAGGGTGTTTTTCTTTTTTTTCTGCTGTTTCAGACAATATTCCTTGCACCCTTGGCATGCGCAGGAACAGACCCTGACGAGCTGTATAAGGCAGGGAAATTCAGCGAGGCTGAAAAGGCCTACAGTGAGCTTGACATGAACAATCCACGGAACTTCGCCTTTCGCTATAACCGTGGATGCGCCGCCTACAGGAACGGTGACTGGAAGGGCGCGGCGGCGGCGTTTTCAAGCGTGCTTAAAAGAAGCGATGACAGGGAGCTGCAATACAGGGCAGCATTTAATCTCGGGAACTCTCTTTATATGCTGGAACGGTATGAAGAGGCTGAAAAGAGTTTTGAGATGGCCCTTGAGATAAAGCCGGGCGACAGGGCGGCGGCAAGGAACCTGGAGCTTGCCCTTGAGGAGATCAGAAAGAAACAGGAGGCGGAAAGGGAGAAAGAGCGGGAAAAGAGCGGACAACCTGGCGAAGAGGGTGACAATCCCCATGAACAGGGCGCCGGACAGCAGCAGGGACAGGAGCAGGAAACTCCACGGCAGGGTTCCGGTGAAAATGGAGGCGGGGAGCAGGGAGCTCAGGATGAGAAACCCGGTTCAGAAAATGGGAAAAAAGATGCCTCACAGGAAGAACGGCAGCCCGGGGAAAGCCCTGAAAACAGCGGCAAGGGACAGCAACAGGAAAGTGATGAAAAGGCGCGGAACGGGCAGGCGGGAAGTGATGTCCGGACTCCCCCTGACAACGCCCGTAACGGCACGGAACAGGAGGGCGGGCAGAGTGGCGACATGCCGGAAACAGATATGAAGAATGAACACGGTTCAGAGGCTCGGGAGGCTGAGGATGCCTTTTCAGGCGCTCTCTCCTCTGCTGAAGCCGGGGAAGATAGGGGGGAGGAGGAAAAAGGCAATTCACCCCTCCCGCCCCCTGTAATTACCGACAGGAAGAAGGCAGAGGCCATGCTTGACAATGTGAGGGAGAATCCTGCCAGAATGCTTTTTTACAACAGCAGCGGAAAGGACGCTGGCAAGGAGGAAAAGGCATGGTAACAGCAAGGATGGTATTCATTATGGCGCTGGCCCAGTTTTTTCTCTGGTTCGCGCCAACAGCGCGAACCCTGGCGGACACTCCACGGGCGTCTCTCAGGCTGGACCGTCACAGGGTGGCGGTAACCGATACCGTGACCCTGCGCGTTGTGGTTGAGGGCTCCGGCGACACCTCCTCACCGCCCACACTCCTTAACATGGACGGCTTTACCGTAACAAGCACAGGAAGCAGCAGCAGCTTCAAGATGATAAACGGCTCGGTATCGTCGAGCATTGAATACGGATATCTCCTTGCGCCCAACAGGCCGGGCAACTTTACCATCGGTCCCGCAGAGGTCAATGTGGACGGAAAACGCCTGGTTACAGGCGTGGAACACATTAAGGTCACAAAGGCCCCTGTCCGGAAGGCAGGCCCCCTGAACGACGTGTTCCTCCGGGCTTCAATCTCTTCAAAAATCGCGGTTCCTGAGCAGCCCCTTGTCTACACACTGAAACTGTGGCACAGGGTGGCCATAAGAAATCCCTCCCTCAACCTGCCTGAATCACCGGAATTTGATCTTAAAAAGGCAGGCGACCCTGTTGAGTATGACAGCCGCCTGGGTGATTTCACATACCATGTTATTGAATTGAAATATATCCTCATTCCGCTGAAGACCGGGGTGGTGGAGGTCCCTCCGGCCCTTGTGAGGATGGAGAAGGTAAGTCGCAGGCCAAGGGTTCCGGGCTCCCTTTTTGATGATCCGTTTTTCTCCTTTGGCCGCGCCGTGCCCTTTTCAGCCTCGTCATCTTCCCTGCGTGTCCAGGTGCGGGATTTTCCCGGTGCTGGCAGACCGGCTGATTTCAGCGGTCTTGTGGGGAAATATGACATGGACGTGGTCCTTGACCCTGATCATGTCAGGGCTGGCGCGTCGGCAACCCTTACAGTCACCATAAAGGGAACCGGAAACGTGCAGCGTATTCCGACTCTCAGGCTGCCCGACATACCCGGGTGCAGGGTCTATGCCGATGAGCCTGTGTTTGAAAGCAGCGTGACAGGGGACGGGATTTATGGAAAAAAGGTTATGAAGTGGGCCATTGTGCCTGAAAAATCAGGAAAATTTCTCATACCTGAAACGGGTTTCAGTTATTATGACCTCAGGACGGGGAAGTATGAACGTCTTGTTTCCCAAGTCCTCTCCCTTGATGTCAAAGAGGGCGCTGTTCAGGCCGCATCCCCTCCCGCGCCTGTTACGCAAACACCTGGAGCCAGGGGAGGGGATTCGGCCGGAAAACATGAAATCGCGGAGCTTGGCAGGGATATATTCCCTGTTCATCCCGCTGCTGACTCCCTTGTGCAGGCAGGACGCTGGCTACCCTTGTCATGGCTCCTTGCTCTCCTGCTGTTGCTGCCACCCCTTTGCTGCGCCCTTGTCTTTCTTGTCCGTTTTGTGAAGGACAAAAGGGATCATGCCGCGGTCAGGGCTGAAAGGGCAGCAAGGATGCTTGAAAGAAAGTGCCGCGACGCGACCGGCGCTGATGAGCTGCTTTTGGCAATACGTGATTATATCAACAGCCGCTTTAACAGGGAGTATGGCTCAATTACCCCTGATGATGTGGAGCTGACCCTGGAAGGTGCCGGGGTGCGGCAGGATGTGACAAG
>CAYXYO010000103.1:0-3784 GCA_964469365.1 uncultured Desulfobacterales bacterium
TTTGCGCTTGGAATTGTATATTTTTTCATTTGGAGTATGTCCCGAATATATATCGCTTATCAGGTCTGTCAATGCATCAATATTTAGACTTTCTCCGTTTTCAACTCGTTTTATTTCTATCATTTTGTTGAAAAAATTGGCAAATTGCTTTCTGATATTTCTGAGGATAATTCCATTTTGAGCTAAGGTATTTGTATAGTACTCCAAATCTGAATCCTTGATAGTTCTGTGAAATACTTTGCAATAGTCTTTTTTGTAAGCTCCTGTTTTATAACTGTATTCGTCATAAAGATAGTGAACTTCATCAGTAGATGACTCTTTGCTCTCAGCAATCATTGCATTAGAAATAAATTCTGCTTGATAAATAGAATGTGTTTCTTCATCAACTCTGACTGTGTGTTTGATACTTGTTTCTGACAACGCTTCCATATCATCTTCCAAAGAATCACTCCCGTCAAAATCTCGAGGTAAACCTGAATATTCTTCTATGGTTTCTACTTTTTCGAAATTATGGGTTAAAACCCAATCTTCCTGACTTTTTTTATGCCCTCCATCTCGTCAGGGGCAGTGCCATATATCTCGGCCCGTTTGGCAGATGTCATTACTGTAAGGACTACCTGCACATCGGTAATCCATTTGTTCCGCATTATCGCCCTTCTGATTTCAGCCTTGAATTTTTCCTTGTCAGGATAGTCTGCCATGACAACGGCAACCGTCACCTTGACGGCAGTGCCCGCAATCTCAACATCCTCCACCATGCCGAGTTCAACAATATTCTTTTCAAGCCCTTTGGCTGAAACCGTCTTTAACTCTTCAATAATTTGTTCTTTTGTTATGTTCATCAGTCTGTCCCATTACCTTGACAACCTTAACGGATGAGGCAAGTGAGGTTTATCAAGATATCATCTTGCACATATTACACTTTGATTTTTCACTGCTTGATAGTATCTTACTATATACTTGATTTTTCATTATTGTAAACTCTCTTGTTTATGGAATTAATGTGAAAAACTCCAGGGAACGGCTTGATATCCTGCTTGTAAGAAAGGGTTTTTTTGATTCAAGGAGCAAGGCCCGGGCTGTAATAGGCGCGGGCCTGGTGCTTGTGGACAACAGACCTGCTGACAAGGCCGGACACAGATTTGATATAAACGCTGATATAAAGATCAGGGGAGATAACTGTCCATATTGCAGCAGGGGCGGCCTGAAACTTGAAAAAGCCCTTAAAGAATTTAAAATTGATGTGAATGGACTGGTCTGTCTGGATGCCGGGGCGTCCACCGGAGGTTTTACCGACTGCCTTCTCCAGCATGGCGCTTGCCGTGTCTACGCGGTGGACGTGGGTTATGGACAGCTTGACTGGAAACTTCGAAAAGATGAAAGGGTTGTGGTTGTTGAGCGCACCAATATCAGGTATCTTTCAAGGAAAATTGTCCCGGAGCCGGTGGAACTTGTTACTATTGACACATCCTTTATTTCATTAAAACTTGTAGTGCCGCCGCTTCTCTCCTTCCTTGTCCCTGACGGCCGTATTATAGCCCTTGTAAAACCCCAGTTTGAGGTTGGCAGGAAACAGGTTGGCAAGGGAGGAGTGGTAAGAGATGAAAAATTGCGGAACAGAACGGTAAGGGAGCTTGGAGACTGGTTTGTTGGCGAACTCGGTCTGGAGGTGCTTGGCGTTACCACCTCCCCGGTCAAGGGAGCAAAGGGAAATGTGGAGTTCCTCATGATGCTCCAGGTAAATTCAGGCCCGTGACAGGTGGATATCCTGATATGGAGATGCGTTTTAGACATATATGTTATGACAACAGAAACGGCTGATATAACAAGAACAGATGAAATGGTGCCTGAGCCTCCGATGTTCAAGGTCATACTGTTGAATGATGACTACACTACAATGGACTTTGTCGTGCATATCCTGGAAACTGTATTTATGAAGTCCTCTTCAGAGGCGATCCGGATAATGTACCAGGTGCATGAACAGGGGGCTGGCGTATGTGGAATCTATACCGCGGAGATTGCTGAAACAAAAACAGATACAGTGCATGAGCTGGCCAGGGAGGCCGGTTTTCCATTAAAAGCTGTATACGAACCTGTTTGATGCCTGCAAAAAGATACGGAAAAATCAATGCTTAACAAAGATATCGAAACCGCTCTCGGAGCTGCCGCGAAACATGCCCATCTCAGGCAGCATGAGTATATGTCCCTTGAACACCTGCTTTTTTCCATTCTTGAGAACAAGCACGGTGCAAGGATAATTTTTGCCTGCGGCGGGGATACTGAGAGGATAAGGGCAAGGCTTGAGAATTTTTTTGAGTCTCATCTTGAAAAGACCGGTAATCTTCATTCTGCGCCCAAGCCTACCTCAGCCCTCCAGAGGGTGCTTCAGAGAACCCTGCTCCATGTCCAGTCAGCAGGCAAGAAGGAGGCTGACATAGGTGACCTGCTGGCATCCCTTACCGCCGAGGATGATTCCTACGCGGTCTTTTTTCTTAAACAGGAAGGGATAACCAGGCTTGATATTATCAACTTTATTTCTCATGGCATTGTAAGGGCCGAGTATGAACCCCATCTGGAGCCTGACAATGATGACCCATACGATCAGGCAGCTTGCTGCAATGCGTGCGTATCCCAGGGGATGCGGCATGACGGTCAGGCTGAACATGATACCGGTCAGGGTGGCGCCGGAAAGACCGGAACACTCAACAAGGCCCTTGAAAGGTTTACTGTAAATCTGAATGAGCTTGCCTCTCGCGGTGAAATAGACCCGTTGATAGGAAGAAAATCCGAGCTTGAACGGACCATCCAGGTCCTTGGCAGAAGGAGGAAGAACAATCCTGTATATGTGGGTGAACCAGGTGTTGGAAAAACCGCCCTTGCCGAGGGGCTGGCCCTTAAAATCGTACAGGGAGAGGTCCCTGAAATGATGAAGGACGCCGTCATATACTCCCTTGACATGGGAGCCCTCCTTGCCGGCACAAAGTACAGGGGGGAATTTGAGGCGAGGCTCAAGGATGTCATAACCGCCCTTTCATCTGACAGCAGAAACATCATTTTTATTGATGAAATTCACACCATAGTCGGCGCAGGGGCCACCGGCGATGGAACCATGGACGCTTCCAACATCCTTAAACCGGCGCTGGCCTCTTCAAGGCTCCGCTGCATAGGTTCCACCACATTTGAGGAGTTCAAAAAATCATTTGACAGGGACAGGGCACTGGCGAGAAGATTCCAGAAAATCGAGATTAATGAGCCAACCACTGAAGAAACAGTGAAAATCCTGAACGGGTTAAAAGAGAGGTATCAGGAGCATCACAATGTGGAATACACCTCGCCAGCCCTGAAGTCAGCGGTTACCCTGTCAACACGCTACCTGACAGACCGCTTTCTGCCTGACAAGGCCATAGACCTGATAGATGAGGCTGGTTCATACGTCAGGTTCAGGAAGAACAGCAGTGAAAAGACAACGGTATCAGTGCGGGACATTGAAAACACGGTTGCCCGTATCGCAGGCATACCAGCCAGAAACATCAGCCGTTCCGACCTGAAGGGGCTTGCCGCCCTTGCGGACAATCTCAAATCGGTAATCTTCGGTCAGGACAGGGCTGTTGACATGCTTGCCAGGGCCATCAAGCGTTCAAGGGCAGGCATGGGACATCCTGACAGGCCGATAGCCTCCTTTCTCTTCACAGGCCCGACAGGCGTTGGAAAAACCGAACTCGCCAGGCAGACGGCCAATGTCCTGGGCATACATTTCATGCGTTTTGACATGAGTGAGTACATG
>CAYXYO010000104.1:0-7521 GCA_964469365.1 uncultured Desulfobacterales bacterium
GGATTTTCTA
This sequence comes from uncultured Desulfobacterales bacterium, assembly GCA_964469365.1. GTDB lineage: Bacteria > Desulfobacterota > Dissulfuribacteria > Dissulfuribacterales > QOAL01 > CAYXYO01. Next base: position 11 of record CAYXYO010000104.1, read on the forward strand.
TCTGGAAGGGCCGTTCAGGATTGTTGTTGATGCCTACGGGGCGGATTACGACAAAAAACGTGAACCGTGTCATCTGCCTGACAGAAAGAAAAGGATCGTACGCAGTGGGGCTGACGGCACCATCTCCATTGCGAGGCAGCTTGGCCTCTGCGTCAAAAGGGTGGTCATAGACGCCGGGCATGGCGGCAAGGATCCTGGAGCAATCGGACCTACCGGATTGAAGGAGAAAGATGTTGTCCTGAAGGTGGCGACCAAGCTCGCCTCAAGGCTTAAAAAACAGACCGATTGCAAGGTGATACTGACCAGAAGGAAAGACCGGTTTCTGCCCCTTACCCAGAGGACAGCCATTGCCAATGCCAAAAAGGCAGACCTCTTTATCTCCATACATGCCAACTCGGCTCCCAACAGAAGTGCCAGGGGAGTTGAGACCTATTTTCTGAACTTTGCCCTGGACAAGGACGCCATGAGGGTGGCGGCCCTTGAAAATGCCACTTCCGGCAAGCGTATGGGCGAACTTAAGGGGATTCTTAATGATATAGCCAAAAATTCCAAGGTGAAGGAGTCTGCCAGGTTCGCAAAGGTCGTTCAGAAAGCGCTGGTTTCTTCTCTTTCAAGGTATTACAGGGATACAAGAAATCTCGGTGTGAAGCAGGCGCCCTTTTTCGTGCTGGTGGGGGCAAGGATGCCATCCATTCTTGTTGAGATCAATTTCATAAGCAACAGGGTTGAAGAACGCCGCCTGAGATCAGACCCCTATCTTGACAAGATCGCAGACGGTTTGTTCAGGGGGATAGCAGGGTATATCGAGGAGATGAACCGATAGGGCTTCCGGCTGTTTGGTCCCCGTCTGTCCGTGTTTTTATGCCACTTTCCCAATGTTTCCCAACTTATAAAAAAGATTTGAAATTTTTCTTTGTACTTGCTACATTGTTTCCGGTTCCTGGAGCATAAAAAATGATTGATGTCCTGTCGCATCCACCAAGGAGGTTCTGTTGTGAATGATTATGGACAAAACAAGGTGACCGTACCTGTTAAAGTTGACCTGGCCGGGCCGAATGCCTCTTGTCTGAAAGGGCGTTCCGTTGTTTTGATGGTAATGTTTTTCCTCTTTTTGATTGCGGTTTCAGGCTGTGGCGACAAGTCGGTTGATTTGCCTGACGGCACTGTTGATGTAACAACTTCAGACGATGCAAATGTAACCGGTGGCAGTGATGAAGACGGCGCCGGGCTTTATGCGGATTCGGTTGCTGAAGAGGGCATTGTTGGGGAGGACGGCATAGTCAAGCCCCCTGAGGGACATGTCTCCGAGGGGCGCACCACCGGCCCCATGATGCCGGTCTATTTTGACTTTGACAGTTATATTATTCAGGAAGGCATGATGGGCAGGATGGAGGTTAATGCGCGTTTTCTGCGGAAACATCCAACTGTAAAGATTGAAATACAGGGTAACTGCGATGAACGTGGCACAAGCGAATATAATCTTGCCCTTGGAGAAAAGAGGGCTGTGGCCGCGAAACGGTATCTTGTAAATCTCGGCATACGTCCCGACAGGATTTCTGTTGTGAGCCTTGGAGAGGAGAAACCCCTGGATGAGGGGTCTGGAGAAAGCGCCTGGTCCAGGAACCGCAGGGATGATTTTGTGGTGGTGAAGTAGAGTGTCCAACTCTTTTCAGCGTAATTTGTAAAGGGTTCACCTGTATCGGCGTCATGTTACCTGCCCTGTTTCAGCCGGTATGTAAAATATTAATGATAGATTTTGAAGGAGAGAATTTTGTCACATTCAAGGAATGTTAAAGCGATGGTATGTTGTGTTGCCGTATTTTTTTTCTGTACGGCATCCATGTCTTTTGCCGCTGGAGCTGTGAAGATTGCCACAATTAATATGCAGAAGGTGGTAAGGAATTCCGCGGCCGGCAAAAAGGCCATGGAAGAGTTGAGTCAGAAATTCGAGGCCCTCAAGCAGAAACTCAAGGCGCAGCAGGATGAGATAAAGGCATTCAAGAACGACATTGCCAAAAAGGCGCCTCTGATGAGCGAGGACGCCAGGGTGCAGAAGGAGCGGGAACTTCAGAAAATGCTCCGGGATTTCAAGGAAAAGAGTGATGACGCGCAGTTTGAAATGAGGCAGGCCGAGACAAAGCGTATGGAACCTGTGTTAAAGAAGCTTGAGAAGGTTGTTCAGCAGGTTGGCAAGGATGGCGGATACACGCTTATTATCGAAGAAAACATGCCCGGACTGTACTATTTTGATTCGGCTGTTGATATCACTGATATGGTGATAAAGGCATTTAACAAACAGAAATAACACGCCATGTTCTGGCGTTGTGAGATGGTCTGGAAAAAAGATGTTGCATATTGATATAGAAAATCAGAAGGAACTTTCAGAAGGGCAGATTGAACAGTTGAGTGGCATGTGGCAGCGGTGCGCGAGCCGTATAATCCTTTCAACTACCCTGGCGTCCAGCGGGCATCCTGGCGGTTCGCTTTCATCCTTGCACACCCTCTTGGTGCTTTATGCCGTTATGCGCCACTTTCCTGACGAACCCCGCAGGGCCGGAGCCGACAGGGTCGTGGAGAGTATAGGTCATATATCTCCGGCTGTTTACAGCGTGCTTGCCGAATACGGCTATTTTGACGGCGACGATTTTGTGAGCGAGTTCAGGCGTGCAGGTTCGGCATGGTCAGGCCATGTGGAGCAGGTAGTGCCAGGCGTGGAATGGAATACAGGGAACCTTGGCCAGGGCCTTTCCGTGGCATGCGGCATTGCCCTTGCTGAAAAGAACAGGAAGAGCGGCGCCAGGACATTCTGTCTTATGGGTGACGGGGAGCAGCAGAAGGGGCAGGTGGCCGAGGCCCGCCGTTTTGCAGCCCAGTATGGCCAGAAGGATCTGATAGGCATAATTGACAGGAACCATTTGCAGATATGCGGTTCCACAGAAGACGTTATGCGTGTCAGGGTAAGGGAAGAGTATGCCGCGTCAGGCTGGAATGTGGTTTATGTTGCAGACGGCAATGATTTTCAGCAGGTTTACAAGGGGCTCAGAAGGGCCATGCTCCATGAGGATATGGAGCAGGAGCGTCCTGTGGTTGTTGTAATGCGTACAGTCATGGGCAAGGGGATCTCGTTTATGGAGAACCTGGCAAAATACCATGGTTCACCGCTTTCCCTGGAGGATGCCAGGAGGGCCATGACCGAGTTGCGCCTTGACCCGTCAATTGTTGACGAGGCCCTTGAGAGGCGAAAAAATCATACTGTGATGCCTGTCGGGCATGACCGGATAAAGGTGAAGTATCCGGATATTGATCCTGGTGAGCCCATACTTTACGATGCCGACAAGGTTACTGACTGCCGGTCAGCCTATGGAAACGCCCTTCAATCCCTGGCCGAGATCAATAACAGGGATGGACTTTGCCGGATCGCCGGGTTCAGTTGCGACCTGGAGGGTTCGGTTAAAATGGGCGGTTTCAGGGAGGTTTCCCCGGAATTTTATTATGAGGCCGGCATTCAGGAACACCACGCCGCCACATGCGCGGGCGCTATGAGCCGCGAGGGATGCGCCGCGTTTTTCAGCACATTCGGCGTGTTTGCGGCATGTGAAACATATAACCAGCATCGCCTTAATGACCAGAATTTTACCAACATAAAGGTTGTGGCCACCCATGTCGGGCTTGATGTGGGGGAGGATGGCCCCACCCACCAGTGCATTGATCACCTTGCCCTTTTTGACAACCTGTTCGGTTTCTCCATATTCATGCCGGCTGACCCGAATCAGACTGACAGAATCATACGGTATGTCGCTTCCGTGCCTGGCAACTGTTTTGTTGGAATGGGCAGGTCCAGGATGAAGATGATCCTTGACAGTGACGGCAAACCTTTTTTCGGGACTGATTACAGGTTTAAGCCCGGCCGGGCAGACTGGCTGAGGCATGGTGATGACTGCACCATTGTTACCTGCGGCGCTGTTGTTCATAATGTCCTTGAAGCTGCTGACATCCTTGCAGGGATGGGGGTAAGGGCAGGGGTCCTTAATATGGCTTCACTCAAACCCTTTGATGTGGAGGCTGTTTTAAAGGCCGCAGAAACAGGGCCTTTGATTACAGTCGAGGACCATTGTGTTGATACAGGTCTTGGGGCCATGACAGCAAGGGCGCTTTTGACCAGTGGCGCCGGCGTTAAAATGAAGATGCTCGGAGTTACGGGCTATGGAGCCTCTGGCAAGCCCGCTGACCTTTACCGTATGCAGGGCCTGGACGCTGAAGGCGTGGCCGCTTCTGTAAAGGATTTTGTCTGAAAACATTGCCGGGCAATGAATGGCCATTCATTGCCCGTTGTCACGATACTTTTCTTTTTCATGCGGTAAACAGTTTTTTTGTTTTTTTATATTGACAAATAAGGCTGTTGCAGGTTATAAGAAGACTCATCTTTACCGTGTATAATGCTGTATAAAAGGTGGCTTCCGGATTTTATCAGGCGATACAGTGCGTTATAATTTGTTGACTGGTTCGTCGTTAGTAACTGAAGCCGTATTCATTAAAAATCAGTTTTATAAACACAAGGCAAACTAAACTACCTTAAGGAGGGCAAATTAATGGCAGATGTCAAGAAGCATGACACTCCGATGTTAGATGACCTCAAGTCGGGTCAATGGCCAAGTTTCGTTGACGACATTGAGCAGAAGGGTCTCAAGGGCAAACAGGCGTGTCTCGACCTGTTGGGCCAGCTTGAACTTTCTTTTAAGCACAAGGAAACCCACTGGAAGCATGGCGGTATCGTTGGTGTTTTTGGATACGGCGGCGGCGTAATCGGCCGTTACTCAGATGTCCCTGAACAGTTTCCTGCAATCGCCCACTTTCACACAGTTCGTGTAAATCAGCCTGCGAGCAAGTTCTATTCAAGCGCCTATCTTCGCAGGGTGTGTGAGATCTGGGATCACAGGGGAAGCGGCATGACCAACTTCCATGGTTCCACTGGCGACATGGTTCTTCTCGGAACTTCCACCAGTCAGCTTGAGCCTGTATTCTATGACTTTACCCATCAGGCCAATTCTGACCTTGGCGGTTCAGGTTCAAACCTGCGTACGCCTTCATGCTGTGTGGGCAAGGCCCGTTGCGAGTGGTCATGTCTGGATACGCAGCATATTTGTTATGATCTTACCCAGGAATTCCAGGATGAGTTGCACAGGCCTGCGTTCCCTTACAAATTCAAGTTCAAGGTTTCAGGATGTCCAAATGACTGCGTTGCAGCCATTGCCCGTTCCTGCTGTTCCATCATAGGTACATGGAAGGATGATATCCGTATTGACCAGTCTGCTGTAAAGGCCTATATGGGCGGCGAGATCGCTCCCAATGGCGGTGCTCACAGCGACAAGGACTGGGGTGCATTTGATATCCAGAAAGAAGTGATTGACCTCTGCCCCACAGGTTGCATGCGGATGGATGGCGATGAACTGAAGATCGACAACCGTGAGTGTACACGCTGTATGCACTGTATTAACGTAATGCCCAATGCGCTGCGTCCAGGTACTGACTGTGGAGCCACAATCCTGCTTGGCGCAAAGGCGCCCATCCTCGATGGCGCCCAGATGTCAACTCTGGCAGTGCCTTTTATAAGGATGGAGCCTCCTTTTGACGAGTTCAAGGATCTTGTTGACAAGATTTGGGACTGGTGGATGGAAGAAGGCAAGAACCGTGAGCGTTTTGGCGAGCTGATTCAGCGTCAGAGCCTCCAGGAGCTTATCAGGCGTCTGGAACTCAAGCCGATTCCCCAGATGGTTAAAGAGCCAAGGTCAAACCCATACGTATTCTGGAGCGCTGATGAAGTTGAAGGCGGTTGGGAACGTGATATCAAAGAATTCCGCGCAAGGCATGCTGCCTAATTGTAGAGGAGGAATATAAGAATGTACGAAGACAATCCAGGCTACAATGTTTCTGAAGTGATAAGCAAGCCTTACGACAAGGAACTTGCAGAGAAACTCTATGATCCCAAAAAACCCATGGCAAACAGGATCACTGATATTGGTCCTCCACACTATGAGCAGTTTTTTCCGCCGGTAATCAAGAACAACTACGGCAAGTGGAAGACCCATGAGATCATCGAGCCGGGTGTAATTAAATATACAAGTGAGACAGGTGATGTGTGCTTTGCCGTACGTTGCGGTTCTCCTCGTCTTATTACAACCGATCTCATTCTCGAGATTGCCGACATAGCTGACAAATATGGCGAAGGCTCTGTTCGCTGGACTACACGTAACAACATAGAGTTCAATGTTGACAGTGAGGACAAACTCAGGGCGCTTCTGGACGACCTCAAGGGTCGCAAACATCCTGGCGGTTCCTACAAGTTCCCTGTAGGCGGCACAGGCGCATGCGTAACAAATATCGTTCATACACAGGGCTGGGTACACTGTCATACACCTGCAACAGATGCCTCAGGTGTTGTAAAGGCTGTTATGGATGACCTGTTTGACTATTTCGGAAGCCACAAGCTTCCCGCACAGGTGCGTATCGCTCTGGCATGCTGCCTGAACATGTGCGGCGCTGTTCACTGCTCTGATATCGCCATCCTCGGCGTACACCGTAAACCGCCATTTGTAGAAGATGAGCGTATCACAGGTGTGTGCGAGATTCCTCTTGCTGTTGCGGCATGTCCTCTCGGAGCCATCAAGCCTGCCACAGTAGAGATCAATGGCGAAAAGAGCAAGACAGTTCGTGTTAACGAGCCACGTTGTATGTTCTGCGGTAACTGTTATACAATGTGTCCGGCAATGCCTCTTGCGGATGAAGAGGGTGACGGTATCGCCATCCTTGTTGGCGGCAAGATCTCCAACAGGATCTCAGCTCCCAAGTTCTCCAAGCTGGTTATTCCATACATCCCCAACGAGCCTCCGCGCTGGCCGTCCACAACAAAGGTTATCAAGAAGATTCTTGAGACCTATGCTGCTGACGCCAACAAGTATGAGAGGGTTGGTGAATGGGCTGAAAGGATCGGATGGGAGCGTTTCTATGAGAAATGCGAAATTCCGTTCACAGAGAAGTCTATTGACGATTACCGTCTTGCTTATGATACATATCACACCACAACACAGTTCAAGTGGAGTGTACATACTGATTAACCTCTGGAAATTAGGAGTCAATGATGGCAGTCAATATAGACGAACTTAAGGAAAAGGTCCTGGAATTTGCTACAAAGAAGGCAAAATTCAAATCCAAGATGTATATCAAGGACCTTTACAAGGCTGATCCGGACGCAAAACCAAGGGATATCAAGAAAGCAGCCAATGCACTGGTGCAGGAAGAGAAACTGGAGTTTTTCTCTTCAGGAAGTACAACCATGTATGGCGTGCCCGGTTTTGGCAAGTCTGAATCAGATCAGTTTGGGGAAGAGCAGGAACAGGAATAATATCTTTTCCAACTGAATGATAAAGGCATCTGTCCTCATGGACAGATGCCTTTTTTTGTCGTTTTATTTTTCCATGGATTTCAATTCATAAAACATCTTGACAATTCATCAT
>CAYXYO010000105.1:0-4082 GCA_964469365.1 uncultured Desulfobacterales bacterium
CTGCCCTGGAATATGCCCTTTCAGCCGGGAGATAAAAACAGGGCGGGCAGGTTTGTTATAGACTCCATCAGGTATCAGGGGGTTGAGGCTGCTTCCTGTCGGGCTTCCCTGTATCAGAACGGGTCCGGATTTTCAACACGGGGAAGGGTCGCCATGCCCATGGCAGGCGATGTTGCCATGAAAATCAAGGCTGATTTCAGTTTTATGCATGGCGCGCCTTCTTTTGAATTCAGGGGAGAGGTGAAGGACGGATATTTTGACTCCGCCTCCTTTAAGGGCTTGTTCAGACAGCTTGAACCCTGGAATATCAATGGCCGTGTCGACGCTTCTGTCAACTTTGTGAATAAGGGATGCAGAAGGGAGGCGGGAGCGGCTATCATGCTGCATGACCTCTCGGCATCGAATGATGACCTGCTTTTCAGCCTTGAAGGAGGCCGTCTTGACCTTGCCCTGAAATTTGATGACCGGCTTACTTCTCCGGCGTCCCAGGAGTTCGGCTTTGAGAGGGCCGGGGCTGGAAAACTGAAGGCAGAACACGGCAGGATTTTCTTCAGACTTGATGATCTTTCTGACTTTACCGTGGAAAAGATGTCATTTGAGTGGTGCGGCGGCACTGTTTACGGCTCCAATATCCATATACAGCCAGGTATTGAGGAATATTCAGCTACATTTTTTTGTCATCAGCTCCAGTTTGCTGAAATCCTGAACCTTTTTAATAATGTCAATGCCCGTGGCAACGGCACGCTGAATGGCAGGCTGCCGGTTGTCTTTTCAAGGGGCAGGCTGAGGGTGGAAAAGGGGCTTCTTATCTCGGCTCCGGGAGAAAAAGGCACTGTCAGCCTGTCGGCTGCTTCCCTGCTGCAAACAGGCATATCCCCGGAAAGCCGTAACGCATCATCAGCCTATCTTGATTTTGCGGCAAGTTCCCTGGAAAAATTTCAATATGACTGGGCAAGGCTTGATATCGATTCAAGAGAGGATACCCTTGATGTAAAACTGAAGCTGAAGGGCAGGCCTGCCGAACCCCTTCCATTTTCATATGACAGCAACGGCCTGATTGTAAGGAACAGGCAGGGGGATGGCGGCAGGGGAATAATACATCCTGTACAGCTTGATGTGAATTTCTCCCTTCCGGTTGACAAACTGTTTCATTACGGTATGGAATGGCAGAAACTGTATGACAGGTGAAAAAATACTATACAAAACAACTCTTTTATGTTTTACTTGAAGTGCGTCTCGCGAACCTGCTGTTTTGGCCTGTTGCCACATGGTTTGCGAAATGGAACATGACCATATCTTTTGACATGCAGAGTTTACAGTTTTGTTGTTTTCCGCGGTGAACCAGGAAAACAGTTTTCCAGGGCGACTTTGAGCTGACAGTGAAACCATTGACCGGAGATGCCGTTATGAAAGAGATTCTGATCATATCAGTAATTACAACTGTGCTGTTGTTGTGCTGTTTGTCTGCCTGTACCAGGCATGAAGTAAATGTCGCGCCGGTTGAGGTCAAGCCAATTCATATTACCATAGATGTGAATGTCAAGGTTGACAGGGAGCTTGACAGCTTTTTCGATGATATAGATTCAGCGGAACAGCAGGATGCCGCGTCATCGCCATCTGATGGCAGCAAGGGCAGGTAGGCCAGTAGAGATATAAGGAGAAATAACATGAGGAACAATCTTGCAGCAGAGATGCTAAAGGGTGTTGTGGCCGTTATGGTCATGTGCGTATCCTTTTCTTTTGCAATGCCTGTCCAGGCTGGCAATATCCAGCAGGTCAAGGCAGCCATGAAGGCCAGAATCCCGGAGCTGAATCACCTGAAACAAAAGGGGATAATAGGAGAAGACAACAGGGGTTTTCTGGCATTCAGGGGGTCTTCAAGGGAGGGCGCCGATATAGTAGCTGCAGAGAACAGGGACAGGCAGACGGTTTACAGGGCCATTGCCGCCAAGACCGGAGCAAGCCCTGATGATGTGGGACGCAGAAGGGCGAAAAAAATAGCTGAAATCGCGCCGCGTGGCGTCTGGATACAGGCACCTGACGGCAGGTGGTATAGGAAGTAGCGTATTATATTGTGAATGTGTTAATTTTATTGAAATTATTTTAAGGAGAAAGATTATGAAAAAGAGAAATTGTATTTCACTGATGGTTGTTTGCGTAATGTTCATGCTGTTGTCACCTGTCTCAGCGCTTGCGTCAGGAGGCGGACTTGTATCGCTTCTTACAGACCAGCTTGGCGTAACCACTTCCCAGGCAGAGGGCGGGGCCGGAACAATCTTCAAGGCGGCCAAGGAAAACATGAAAGAAGACGATTTCGCGGCAATGGCAGCCAAGGTGCCTGAAGCCACGTCACTGCTTGACAAGGCTCCTGTTGTCAGCGATGAGAAAAGTAATCTGATAAAAGGCGCTTCTTCACTGCTTGGAGATGCCGGTTCCAAGGTGAATTCCGCAAATGAAATAGTCGAGGGTTTCAAGAAACTTGGCCTTGATGAAGGCATGGTGCAGAAGTTTACTCCGATTATTACCGATTACGTAAAGGAAAAGGCAGGGGAGATGAGCATGGAACTGCTAAAATCCGCCCTTTCTTTCTAAGCGTGGTTGATGGTGTGAAGTGATATGGAAAAGAGAGTTCTGAAACTGGTGATTCATGTAGCTTCAAAGGACAGGTGGACAGTAGGTTCAAAAAACGCGTTGAATTTTCTCAGGACAGCAGGAGAAGGTGAGACGCTTAAAGTCGCCATTGTTGCCAATGCCGACGCGGTTACCCAATGCACCGCCTGTGACAGGGAACTTTTTGACAGGCTGAAACAGATAGTGCTTGATGGGGGCGAACTTTTCCTGTGCGCCAACTCATTGAGGGATTTTGACATCCCGGAGACACGTCCACCGGAGATATTCAGGACAGTGCCCGCTGCGATACGCGCCCTTGCCGACATGCAGGCTGACGGCTGGGTCTATGTAAGGGCATGATTGCCTTTGTCCACTGCCTGTGCCGGTTCAGGACTGCAAACCCTAACAGACAGTGGAGATGATTACACTCTGTCATGTGACTCATGGGTCCCCATGGGTCACATTTTTATTTGTCTTGCTGTCCCCTAAAGAAAAGAGAGAAGGCGAAAACCGGACAATTTATTTGTCAAAAAACAGGTCAACTTTACTTGTTGACAACATTGACAACATGGGCGTTTTGACAACCGGAAATTCCGGTTCAGCCATGGGAGTAATGAAAATGACAAAGGCGGCAATGCCGGATGGTCGCGCAATTTTCATCCTGGCAACAACGCGGCAACAGGCCGGGGCAGTTTCGCGACAGCCCCCCAGGGAACAGATATGACATGCATATCCATTGAAAACGGCGGTTTTTCATATCCCGGCGCTGCCCTGCCTCTTTTCGAACATCTTGAGTTTTCCATCTGCAATTCGGACAGGACAGGTCTTACAGGTGAAAACGGCACAGGAAAGACCACCCTTTTTTATGTCATTACAGGGCTTGTGCGTCTTAACAGCGGAAGGGTCTATCTTGACGGCGAGCCAATAGAAGATGAAAGGGGATTCCGGAGGGTGCGGCAGGTAGTGGGGCTGCTTTTTCAGAACTCGGAAGACCAGCTTTTCTCTCCTACTGTCCTTGAAGATGTTGCCTTTGGCCCGCTGAACATGGGGCTTTCCCCTGTTGAAGCTGAAAAAAAGGCAAGGGATACCCTGGAGATGCTGAACATGTCAGACTATGCTGACAGGCTATCCCACAAACTGTCCGGAGGGGAAAAAAAACTGGCTGCCCTTGCCACCATACTTTCCATGGAACCTGATATCCTGCTCCTTGACGAGCCCACCAATGACCTTGACCCGGGAACAAGGGAAAGGCTGGTGGATATACTGAACAGCCTTGAAACAGGCATGGTTATCATATCCCATGACTGGGATTTCCTTGACAGAACCACAGACAGGCTTGTGGTAATGGAGAAGGGCAGGGTGGAGGAACTGCTCAAGGAGGATATCCATGTCCACAGGCATATCCACCGTGGCGGCAGAACAGCCCATGAACATGGAGTGTAGGAGTCCGGGCCCGTCACTCTATTTTACAA